>JAISVP010000058.1 GCA_031271475.1 Oscillospiraceae bacterium
ATCTCGGCAGAGAAATGGTCTTCGTTTATATGCATACCGCATCTGTAAATACATTCACCGGAAACTCCGGGACCCATTAACTCGCTCATACCGTAATTATCCGTGGCAAACAGATTTAAAGTTTTTTCAATATGTCCGCGCATTTCCTCTGTGCAACTTTCAGAACCAAACAGTCCAAGCCGTAAGTTAAGATTCTCACTAAGTCCCATTTCACGTGCTGTCTCACCGATATACTGTGCATAAGACGGAGTCGAAACAAGTCCCGTCGTACGAAAATCATTCATAAGCATAATCTGCTTTTCAGTATTGCCGCTTGACGTGGGCACAACAGTTGCTCCGATTTTTTCAAGTCCGTAATGCAGTCCGAGTGCACCCGTAAACAGTCCGTATCCGAAAGAAATCTGAAATACATCATCATCGGCAGCCCCTGCGGCTACACACAGTCTTGCCATACAGTCTGACCAGTTTTCAATATCCGCCTTAGTATATCCCACAACGGTTGGTTTTCCGGTAGTGCCGCTTGACGCATGTATACGGACAATTTCCTTAAGAGGTTTACCGAACAAACCGTAAGGATACGTATCCCTCATATCGTCTTTAGTAGTAAACGGAATATATCTGACATCGCTGAGAGTTTTTATTTTTTCTGGAGTTACTCCGGCTTTTTCAAGTTTTCTTCGATAATGAGGTATGTTTTTAATACAATAGTCAAGCACATACCTAATACGTTCCAATTGCAGTGCTTCTATTTTCACACGCGGCATTGTTTCAGACTCCCGTTGAAACATCTTTATTTTCATAGTATTGTTTAGCCTTTCCTGCGGAGATTTTCATTCATATAGTAGTTTCGAATGAGAACGGGCAAAGCCCGTCCTCATTAACGCACGCATTTGCGTGCGGGTATCGGCTTTGCCGAGACCATAGTCGTTAGAAACGACTATGCCAAAACTAATTGTATTTTGAATCAATATTAAAGAACTCCTCAAGGGTAAGACCGTAATTATGGAGTTCCTCAGCAAATTCTTTACCGACATACCGCAAATGCCAAGGTTCGTATTTATAGCCTGTAATGTTTTCCTTACCCTTTGGAAAACGTACAATAAATCCGAATTTATGTGCATTTTCCTGCAACCACAGATCCTGTTTTGTTCCGGAAAAAGAATCGTCTATAGGTGTTAAATCAAATGCCAGTCCCGACTGATGTTCGGAATATCCGGGGCGCGCAGAATAAGTGTCTGCTTTGGCAACACCATCTCTTTTTACATATTTGTCATAAAGTTCATTTTGTTTTTCCCAAGAGCGGAATCCGGAGCCGATCTGTAAGTCTGCTCCATCCTGTTTTGCTGCCTTTTTCATTTCATCGAATGCGGACTGAACATAACTTTCAAGTTCGCCGGGGTTATAAGTTTTAGGTAGCGGATATGATTTATTTACAACCATGATATCCTTACCTTTGTACTTCATATAAGTAGGGGTATACGGAGGTGATTTAGGCTTATCTTGCTGTTGCGTAAAAGCGGAAGTTTCTGTTTTTTTGTCAGTCCCTTCACTTGTTTGGGAAGTACTTTCATTAGGCGGTACTATACCGGTTTCATCAATCATTCCATCAACTTTCACAGTAACCTCACTTCCGTTAACATCGGTTACGGCAGAACCGTTTCCGTCAGTCACAGCATAAAAATCAGTAATTTCGGTTGGTCTGTCACTAAATTCAGTGATACCTGAAGCAACAAACCCCAAACCGCTTTCATTGTCTGTATTTAAAAGAGATCCGTCAAGTTTACCGTTATCGGTTTCCTTATCCGAACAGGCAAACAATACCACAGTAATAATTGCCGCAATCCCAACAGCAACAATTAAAAGCCTGTCAACACGCAGTTTATAATGTTTTTTATTCCTTGACATACGAATCCCCTTTGTTTTATATTTGACCTGTCCGCGAACCCTAAGAGTAAAGATTTGCGTGGGAATTTTCTATAATATACAAAGCTGTAAGGCCGCAGTTTTACTTGACACAGTCAAATCATATATATAAATTCACTGCAAAACTACCGCAAATGATTTCACGGACGAGTCTCGTTCACAGAATCAAACCAACAGGCTTTCACCGCTCATTTGAGGCGGTTTCGGTAAATCAAACAATTCGAGCATAGTAGGTGCAATATCACAAAGACAACCGTTCTCACGCAGGCTTACATCTTTCCCTACCACAATGAACGGCACAGGATTAGTAGTATGTGCTGTAAAAGGAGTGCCGTCTGTATTAAGGATTTTATCTGCATTACCGTGGTCTGCAGTAATTACTGCAATACCGCCCACAGATAAAACCGCATCCACAGTTTTGCCGACACATTCATCTACAGTTTCCACAGCCTTGACAGCCGCATCAAAAATTCCGGTATGTCCGACCATATCACAGTTAGCATAGTTGAGTACGATTATATCGTACTGCTCTGACAAAATACGTTTGCAGACCTCATCACAGACCAAATACGCACTCATTTCCGGTTGCAAATCATAGGTAGCCACTTTTGGGGACGGTATTAATACCCTGTCTTCATTTTTATACGGTTCCTCAACGCCTCCGTTGAAGAAAAATGTAACATGTGCGTATTTTTCTGTTTCTGCAATACGTAATTGAGTTAAGTTCGCATTGGCGATATATTCACCGAATGTATTGTCAAGCTCAATTTCAGGAAATGCAACGGTAACATTTTCGATATCCTTAGCATATTTTGTCATGCAGACAAAATTGACAGGAAAATAAGTCCGAGTAAACCCGTTAAAATTTGGATCTGTAAATACACGTGTAATTTCCCTTGCCCTGTCAGGACGAAAATTGAAGAAAATAATGGAATCGTTAGGTTTTATCATACCGTTTTTATCACAAACCGAAGGTACGATAAACTCATCCGTAACGCCGCCGGAATACGATTTGCGCATGACATCTATAGGATCAGGGTTAAAATTGCCAACACCTTTTACCATAGCATTGTATGCTGTTTCCACACGTTCCCAACGGTTATCGCGGTCCATAGCGTAGTATCTTCCGGAAACCGTGGCAATCTTGCCTATGCCTATTTGTTCCATTTTCTCAGTAAGTTCGGAAATAAAATCCACACCGCTTGTCGGAGATACATCTCTGCCATCCATGAAACAATGTACATATACTTCGGTTACGCCTGCAGTTTTAGCCGTTTCCAGTATAGCATAAAGATGTGAGATATGGCTGTGCACACCTCCGTCTGAAAGCAATCCCATGCAATGCAATGCTGCACCTTTTTTTAAGATAGGGACTGTGCTTTTATGTTCTTCGTTTTCTGTGTCGCCGGATATATGCTCGCCCAGTCCGAAATTGACTTTTTCTGCTTTTTCAA
>JAISVP010000074.1 GCA_031271475.1 Oscillospiraceae bacterium
TCACAAAAAGATATTGAACAGGCTCTAAGAACTGGAATTATATGCCTGGAGGTAAAAAATTGCCGGAATTTATAAGCGATGTATTGAATACCTTTTGGAGCGTTACAAAGACCGTAACCGTTTTTGACGTCATAGATATTTGTTTAATTTCATATGTCGTTTATGTGGGGGCAAGGATTGTTAAAGAGACTAAGGCCTCTCAGCTTGTTAAGGGAATTCTCCTGTTTTTAGCGATTTATGTTGTCAGCAGTGTGTTACAGCTGAAAGTATTCAACTTTCTGCTGAAAAACATACTTGATGTTGGACTGCTTGCATTACTTATTATGTTTCAGCCTGAATTGCGGCGTATTCTTGAAAGAGTCGGCAGAACTAAAATCAGTATCGGTAACTTTACGGAATTAAACGATGCAGTAAAAGAAAGACTTATTAAAGCAATTGACGCAGTATGCGATGCCTGTGAGGATTTATCCCTTAATTCCGTAGGGGCTTTGTTTGTTATTGAGCGTACCACTAAGCTCGGAGAACAGATAGACACGGGGATAAGATTGGATGCGGTTCCGAGCACTGAGCTTTTCAGAAACATATTTTACCCGAAAGCCCCTTTGCATGACGGTGCAGTTATTATAAGGGACGGGACGGTGCTTGCGGCGGCCTGTTATCTGCCGAAACCCCAAAAGGAAGAACTCATTAAAAATCACTTGGGGTCGCGTCACCGCGCGGCTATAGGTATGAGCGAAACATCGGATGCTGTTGTTATTGTTGTGTCTGAAGAGACAGGTACAGTTTCAATTGCGGAAAACGGCGAACTGTTTAGAGAGCTAAACAAAACAAAACTTCACAAAATGCTTACTGCAAGATTAATACCTGTTTCCGGAAAGTCTGATACTAAAAAATCCGGACTCAAGACAAGAAAGAGGAAAACGCAATGATTATCATAAAAAACATAACCCAAAGGATTTCCGGACTCAAAACCTTTAACATTGTATTTTCGGTATTGGTTGCGGTAGTGCTTTGGTATACTGTTTCTATATTGGTTTATCCTACCGCTCCGAAAACTTTCCGGGATGTCAATGTTGCTGTGGACTTAACAGGAACGATTGCCGAAACCAAAAACTTAAGAATGGTTTCGAAATCCCTTGATAAGGTTAATGTTCAGATTCAGGGCGACCGTTCGCAAATCGGTTCTATTAAGGCAGGTCAGCTCTCCGCTAAGGTAAAGGTGGAAAATGTCATTAAAGCGGGTGAATATCAGTTGGATTTTGAAATTGTGGATACTGCAAAATCCGGAATTAAGTTTGATGTCCTTGCCGTTACCCCTCAAAAGATCACCGCTCAGTTTGATACGGTTGAAACACGGGAATTCAAAGTGACTGCCGAAACTCCGGATATCAGCGTAACCCAGAACGGTTCCTTATACATTAAGGAACGCAAATGTACTCCGGATGTAATTACTGTGCAGGGACCTAAACATCAGCTTGACAATATTGCACAGTGTCTTGCTGTTGTTTCCAACATACTTGAGCTTGAAGACAGCTATTCCGCTAAAGTACCTGTTTCCGCACTTGTTTTTAAAAGCAAGCAAAGCGAAGTTGAAATAGACAGTTCCTCATTAAGCGTGGAAGCACCGGAAATTTTTGTGGATGTTGTCGTATATGAAAAGGCACGTCTGAACCTCACTTATGAAATTGTGAATAACCCCAAGTATATTGCCGTAAACGCATTTAATTTCAGCCTTTCAGAAAAGACCATAGACGTTGCGGCTCCTAAAGGTATGCTTGCGAATACAGAGAATTATCATATCGGTTCTATCAATTTCTACGAAATTACACCGAATAAAGTCTTTGATTTTAAAATAGAGTTACCGGAAAGCTATGAAAATCTGTCCAATATTACAGATGTTACGGTTGCTTTACCGTCCCCAGAAAATTTTAAGAGCAAAGAAATAACCGTAGACCGTGAACATTTTGTTATTCTTAATCCTCCTGCCGGAACTGTCTCAGACGATTTTGATATAGTTACCCAAAAGCTCACTTTTGAAATCTTCGGCTCTGAAACTGATATAGAAAAAATCACTTACGGAGATATCATTGTTGAAGTTGACTTAAACAATAACGCCGACACTGCCAATACTGTTACTGTTCCGGCCTCTGTTGTAATTCAGAACTATCCTCATGTATGGGCCGGGGGCACTCCCGACGGTAAGGCACATATGGTGACGGTGGACAGCAGACAGTGATTTTAAAGAGGCAGCGTCAGTGTTGAAAATCAAACCGAAACTTAAATTTAAAGAGGTGTAAGAAATGGAAAAGAAAAAATCCAAAAAAGGTATTGTTATTACAATTGTTGTTACAGTTATTGTCCTTGCGGTGATTGGACTGTACCTTATCGGCAGGAACTCGGTATCTATGGCAGAAAGAATGACTTTACCGCAATATTCCATTGCAGAAGTGGAAACGGGAGATCTGGCAAAAACTGTATCGGCTATGGGCTCTCTGACGGCTGAGCACAGGGATTTGAGCACACGAATACCGCTTAAGATACTGTCATACCCTGTTTCTGTCGGGGATACTGTTGCTGCCGGCAATCCTATTGCACTTGTCGACCGTACTGCTTTAGATGAAACTGTTAAAAATTTACGGCAGGAAATTGCGGAGCACGACCGTGAAATACAACGTCTCAACGATGCACATGATACTACAAAAACTTTCACATCACCATATTCTGGAAGAATAAAGGAAATCCACTGTGAAATCGGTGATGATGCCTCTTCTTTAGGGACTGCATTTGTTTTATCTGCTGACGGAAAAATGAAACTTGAAACAAAACTTACTGAAAAACATGACTTAAACACACTGTTAACCGTTAAAGCAGACGGAAAGTCTTATTCCGGCACTGTTGTAAGTCTTGATTCAGACGGCATCTATAAGCTCACTGTCACCGACAACGGTCCTGAATCCGGAGCAGCCGCTACGGTACATAATTCAAACGGCGACCAGATCGGTTCAGGAGAACTTGATTACAACAATCCGCTTACTATAAAATCAGATCCGGGAATTATTACTAAAATTCACGTGTCTGAAAACGATAAAGTGTATAAGGGAACAAATCTGTTAAATCTAAAACAGATACCTTTGTCTGATGCTTATGCTTATGAGGTAAATACAAGACAGAATAAACTTGATGATTTAGATTACTGCTTAAACATACAGAAAAAAGGCTATGCCGTTGTTTTGGAAGATGATGTAACCGTTAAGTCTGTCGGGGAGGAAAACCAGACTGTTCCGCCCGAAACCCCATTTGCATCTGTCTATACAGTCGGAGCAACAGAGTTAAACATACAGGTTGACGAGCTTGATATAGCCAGTGTGGAAGCCGGTCAAAAGGCAACTGTTATACTTGACGCTTTGCCCTCTGAAAAATTTGAAGGAACTGTTACAAAAATATCCAATGTAGGCAACAGTGAGGCAGGGGTCACCACTTTTGATGTAACTGTTGTAATTGAAGCGAATTCTTCCTGTAAAATCGGTATGAACGGTAATGCGAGCATAATTGCGCAGCAGCACAAAAATGTTCCTGTAATTCCCATAAATGCACTTCAGCATGAAAAAGATGAACAGTATGTATGGATTTCCCGCAGCGGTGTACTTCCGGAGGACAGACGTGCTGATCCGGGTGAAAAGGTTGTGGTTACAACAGGTTTATCAGATGCCGAAAAAGTGGAGATAACAAGCGGACTTAACCCCGGAGATAAAATTGTTGTGGTTACAAGACCTCAATTGCCGTTTGACATGATGGCAATGTACGGTGGTTAATTAACGGTATATGAAACATTGAGCAACCCAAAAAATATGGAATGTGAAAAGGACGATCGCATTTTAGCAGGTGAATTTATGATAAAAATGAAGAATATAGCAAAACGCTATCATATTGGTGATAATATCGTTAATGCTCTTGACGGTGTGGATCTTCAGGTCAGTGAAGGCGAGTTTACCGCAATTATAGGGCCGTCCGGAAGCGGTAAGTCTACGCTTATGAACATGATCGGCTGTCTTGACGTGCCTGATGAAGGTGAGTATATATTAGACGGAGAGGTTATTGCCGGTTGCAATGAAGTGCAGCTTGCACGGATTCGCAACAGAAAGATTGGGTTTATATTCCAAAGTTTCAACTTGCTGAATAAATTAACGGCACTGGAAAATGTTGAATTGCCGTTAGTGTATCAGAATTTAAAGACATCAGAGCGCAGACGGCGTGCTCTTGAAGCTTTGGAACTTGTAAACCTTGCGGACAGGGTTAAACATAAACCTACGGAACTTTCCGGAGGGCAGCAGCAAAGGGTTGCGATTGCACGGGCTCTTGCTTCCCAGCCGTCCATTATATTGGCTGACGAGCCTACCGGAAATCTTGATAGCAAGACAGGTGCGGAAATTATGAAAATTTTTCACAAACTCCACGACAGCGGTCATACCATAGTTTTGATCACACATGACAGTAAAGTTGCCCAGCAAGCACAGCATCGCGTAAATATTCAGGACGGTAAGATTACATCCGTTAATAATGAATAACGCAAGTAAAGGCGGTATCGGAAATGATAGTAAAATCAATACAGATGGCGTTCAAGTCCATTTTTTCAAATAAAATGCGTTCCTTTTTAACGGTTTTGGGCGTTATAATCGGCATTGTTTCCGTTGTGGTGCTTATTACAATCGGGCAGGGCGCCACCGATTCGGTAAGGGGACAGATTGAGGGAATGGGCACTAACTTAATTTATGTCAATATTTTCACAGCCCAGTACAATCCCCTGACATTGCAGTCTTTACAGGACTTAACGGACAGTGATGTTATCGCTGATGCCGCACCTGCCGTAAACGCTTCCCGGATATCAGTGAAAGCGGATGAATTCTCTTACGATGGGGCAAGCATTGTAGGCACTACGCCTGAACATAAAACAATCCGCAATCAGGAACTTATGTACGGACGTTATCTGGCAAAACCCGATATTGACAACCGTTCTTTTGTTGCGGTTGTCGGAGTTACCGTTGCGGACAAACTGTTCGGAACCCATGATATAGTCGGCGAAACAATAACAGTTGACGGATATATTTATACTGTAGTCGGCGTGCTTGAGGAAAAGGGAATGTCTCTTGCGGGGTCGGATGATACAACAGTTTTTATTCCGTTTACCCTTGCGAACAGAATCTACAAACAGCCCCGTATAAATGCATTCTATGTATCTGCCAAGAATCCGGAATCAGTTGACGCGGCACAAACCGAACTTGAAGCTTACCTTAACAATCTTTTCCCGGATAACGGTAAAAACACAACCAGAGAACGCACTGAGCATGAACAGTTTGAAGGTGCGTTTTTTGGAGGCGATAACAGTAATTTTATGGTGATGAA
>JAISVP010000134.1 GCA_031271475.1 Oscillospiraceae bacterium
TCCCGTCATCTACATAAGTTCCGTCAGAATCCGGCCCGCGATGTATAATCTTGTTTTTCATTTCTTCCAGCACTCGGTTGGAATTGTTAATATTGTTTGTAAATCCTACAAATCCGCACATATATTTATCTCCTTGGAAAGATTTTTCCGGTAGCCCCCGCGGGCTATATGCTATATGCTATATTGGGGCTACCGCCCCAAACCCCGTTTCGCTTTTTTCAAAACCGGCGAGCCGCCGGAGGCAAACGCGGCACCGGCGAGCCGCCGGAGGCAAACGCGACATATGCCCTAACATGTTTCTTAACTGCCGCGTTAACAATAATGTTGCGGCGATTTAAAACCAAATTGGTACAGAAAACGCAATAAGCCCGCCGGGGCTTCCCGGCTGCCAGCGGGGGCTCCCCGCCCGCGACATGCCTGCCGGGGCTTCCCGGTCGCGGCAGTTAAAAAATGTTTTTGAACAGATATCGCGACACGCCTGCCGGGGCTTCCCGGCTAGAAAAAGAATGAGAGTTTTGGGGCTGAATTCCCTATGTTTCCGGCATCCGGAACCGTATAATTTAATTCTACCGGGCAATGGTCACTTCCAAAAACATTACTGTGAATAACAACATCACGGATACCGCCTTGCAGCTGTTTTGAAACCAGAAAATAATCAATCCGCCATCCCGCGTTGTTCGCTCGGGCGTTCCTCATATATGACCACCATGTGTAGGCATCCGCTTTATCCGGGTATAAGTAACGGTATGCGTCTGTCAGATTGCATTTGTCAAGCAATTGCGTGAGTTTTCCGCGTTCCTGTTCTGTGAATCCCGCATTGAATCTGTTCGCTTTCGGATGTTTAAGATCTATTTCCTTATGTGCCACATTTAAATCCCCGCAGTAAATAACCGGTTTGTTAAGACTTAACAGAAAATCCGCTAACCCGTTTTCCCAGTTCATCCGGTAGTCAAGTCTTGCCAGTTCCTTCTGCGAGTTCGGGACATATGCGTTTACCAGAAAAAATTTCGTGTATTCAAGGGCAATTATACGCCCTTCATTGTCAAAATCCCTCACAATCCGGTATTGTATCGGTCTGTGACGGGTGAAAATTGCCGTACCCGAATACCCCTTCTTTTCCGCGTTATTCCAGTACTGATAGCAATCAAGCGGTTCGGTGAACTGCGAACTGTGCATTTTCGTTTCCTGTATGCAAAAAAAATCCGCATCCACCGCTTTGTAGAATTCCCAAAAACCTTTTTGTATGCAGGCTCTTAAGCCGTTGACGTTCCAAGTTATAAATCTCATTTCGTTATCCCGTATTGATACCCTAACGCACCCGAGGAAGGGTCGTAATAAACTCCGCCTATGCTCTTATTATGGACTAAATAATCCCTTTTGTATGCAATCGGCAGGAAAATATTCTCTTCTAAGGCGCTTTTTTCCAATTCGATAAAGTCATCTGCGGAGTACGCCGTTTCCCTCTCATACGGCGGCGCCGCTCCGATTTCATTTAATTTCCCAAAAATGTCATAAACACTGCTGCCTGATATTTCATACAGTGCTGCTGTGAAGTCTTTTGATTCTATTCGCCGCTGATATTCGCCCTGAGAAACCGGTTCAAAACCCACATATATGCCGAACAGATCCTGCCACGTCAGTGTTATCGGCTGTAAAAGTTCCATATATGCACAGTTTTCCGGTGCCAGTATCTTTATACTTGTGTCGGTTTTCACGCGGCTGAACAGTTCCGCCGCACCGTCAAAGTCCGGGGTATTGCCCGAATCCGGAACAAGTTCCCGGAACGGTTTGTCTTCCCAGTAACACATCGGCGGTACAATGCCTGCCGCAGGTGTGATGTGTTCGCTCAGTCCCGTTAAATCAAGCGACATTGCAAACGCATCCCGCAGATTCCTGTCAGCTTCCGTGTTCCATAAAATTCCCGCTGTAATCCCCTCATATAAATCTATTTCATAATCGCCGCCAATATACTCATTATAGATCTTATCCGTAAGAAAAAAATCAGTTTCACCCGCGTCAAACATCTCTTTTATCTCTTCACGGGTTTGACTGATAGTGAAATAAAGATTCCGCGGGTAGATTTTACTGTCTGCACTTTCTTCCGTTGAGTTGTGCGGATGACGCCTAAGCCACAGTATTGATTCCGGGCCGTACCGGTCGTAAAACCATTGCGTCATATAAAACGCTCCGTTCGAGACGACCGAGTCTTTATCCAATCCGTAACGGCCTTTTGTTCCGCTGAAAAAGGTTCTGTTGCATGGGAAAGACGGCGGCGATGCAAGCAGTGCCGTAAAATTCGGGTTGGGGTACTTAAGCGTAATCTCCAGTTCAGTGTCCCCGGCGGCTGTCACATTCTCTATGCACCCGAAATCTTCCGCGTATGGGGATGAGGTTTCAGCCGCAAAAAGCCGCTGGAATCCGAATACGAAATCATCTGCTGTCACCGGGGTTTTCGGATGGTTTTTCGCATACCAGTAAACATTGTCTTTGAGTTTAAACCGATATGTCAGTCCGGTTTGCGAATACTCTTCCGCTATGTCCGGCACTAACCTGCCGCTGCGGTCATATTTAAACAGTCCCCGGAAGATGTTTTTTATTACGGTAAACGACGAAGTATCCGCCGCTAACTGCGGGTCAAGGTTTTCCGGATTACCCAAAAGCGAGAGGTTGAAATTTTGTCCCGAGCCATCCCCTTCGCTTGCACATGAGGAAAATAACCCGGCAGTCAATACTAAAATCAGGAAAACTGAGAGCTTTTTCATTACAGTACCCCGCAGACTTAAAAGTTTTCGGTTTCTTTAGCCGTTACGGTAATTTCGACCGCGCATACCTATTTCACCGGCAAAAACCTTTGGTTTGAGCTTCCCCGGAATTTAAGCGAATAATCTTTTAAGTCCTGTTCAAAACGTCCGTCAATAAGATAATCGGCGGCGTCAAGCAACGGTGCGTATTCGGGACGCTCCTTTAAATACTCAAAGGTAAATCCCGTGTAAACTACTATATTTAAATCCGTCAGAGTCTTTATTTTTCGCGCAAGTTCCGCAAGCGCGGGGGTCTGACAAAACGGTTCTCCGCCCGAAAACGTAACCCCGTCAAGCAGCGGATTCTCAAGAATCTGCTCGAGAATATCATCCGTATCAGCCGTATAACCGCCCTCAAAGTCATGTGTATGCGGATTGTGACAGCCCTTGCATCCGTGCGGACATCCCTGCACATAAACTGAAAATCTAAGTCCGGGGCCGTCAACTACGGTCTCCTGAATTATATCTGCCAACTGTATCTTCATGCCTGTATTTTGTCCTTACAGTAATTTCGACCCCGAACGTGCAAAGCCCGTCCTCATCGACGCACGCATTTGCGTGCGGGGTCTGGGCTTTGCCCAGACCGCAGCCGTTTCTAACGGCTGCGGTTACACCAAAACTTCCGTTTTATGCTTTATTCTTACGGTCAGCGTTTCGTGCTGTTTTTCCGTTCTGCCGCAAAACGGGCACACTTCATCTATGATACCTGTGTATCCGCACACCGGGTCATGGTCTACCGGATGGTTAATCGAACCGTACCCAATTCCGCAGTCTTTCATAAACAGTATCAGTTTCTCAAATACTTCAAGGTTTTCAAGAGGATCTCCGTCCAGTTCCACATAACTGATATGCCCGGCATTCGTAAGTGCGTGATACGGCGCTTCAATTTTAATCTTTTTGAATGAGCTGATTGGAAAATGTACCGGAATATGGAATGAATTCGTGTAGTAAGTGCGGTCTGTCACTCCCTTGACAATCCCGTACTTTTTTGCGTCCAATGCCACAAACCGTCCCGACAGCCCTTCCGCCGGAGTTGCAAGCAATGTGAAGTTAAGCTTGTGCTTAATGCTTTCCTCATCAAGCCTTTTCCGCATTTTGCCAATGATTTCAAGTCCGAGTTCCTGTGCGTCCTCGGATTCCCCGTGATGTTTGCCTATCAGCGACACAAGCGTTTCCGCAAGTCCTATAAACCCTGCCGACAGCGATCCGTGCCTTATAATCTCCCCGATTGTGTCATCGGCGGTGAGCTTTTCTGAACCGATCCATACGCCCTGTCCCATAAGAAACGGAAAATTGCGTACTTTCTTTTGCGACAGTATATAAAACCTTGCGATTAACTGGTCAATCACAACAGACATCACCGCGTCAAGTTTTTCAAAAAACAGTCCGATATGCCCGTTGGATTCTATTGCCAACCGCGGAAGGTTAACTGATGTGAAACTTAAATTTCCGCGTCCGGGAATGATTTCATTATCCGGGTCGTAGACATTTCCTACCACTCTTGTGCGGCATCCCATGTATGCCGTTTCCGTTCTGTAGTCGCCGCGTTTGTAGTACGGCAGGTTGAACGGTGCGTCAATAAACGCAAAATTCGGGAACAGCCGCTTTGCCGATACTCTGCACGCCAGCTTGAACAGGTCGTAATTCGGGTCGTGTTCCGTGCAGTTTATGCCCTCTTTCATTTTAAATATATGAATCGGGAATATCGGCGTTTCGTGATTGCCAAGCCCCGCTTCACTTGCAAGCAGGACATTGCGTGTTACCATCCTGCCTTCCGGGGTTGTATCCGTACCGTAATTAATGGAACTGAACGGCGTCTGTGCTCCCGCCCGGCTGTTCATTGTATTAAGGTTATGCACAAGGGCTTCCATTGCCTGATAGGTTGCCGTGTCCGTTTCATTATACGCCTGACGGACTGTAAATGTCTGTATTCTCTCCGCCGTGTCCTTGTCTGTGAGTTCAAGAAGTTTTTTAAACTCCTCGCTCCCGTATCCGTTATCGCCCGCAAGTACCGGCTTGAGCCCCGTTTCCTTTTCTATACCCGACATGACGGATTCCGCAAGCGCGTCATAATCCGCTTTGTTCGCAAGCAGACACAGACATCTTGCAAGGTTTTGCTTATACCGTCTGCGGTAGGTTTTACGTACTCCGTCCGCCATTGCATAGTCAAAATTCGGAACGCTTTGTCCGCCGTGCTGGTCGTTCTGGTTGGACTGTATGGCAATACACGCCAATGCCGAATAACTGTAAATATCACTGGGTTCACGTAAAAATCCGTGCCCTGTGGAAAATCCGCCTTTGAACAGCTTAATTAAATCAATCTGACAGCAGGTCGCCGTCAGTGCGTAAAAATCAAGGTCATGGATGTGGATATC
>JAISVP010000016.1 GCA_031271475.1 Oscillospiraceae bacterium
GTTTAATATTGGAATCCACTTCCCGCCAGCTTTGCTCATTTTCACTCATACTGCACCTCAACTGTGTTTTATTAAACTGCGTAAACAGACCGTACTACTGTTGTGCGGTCAATTCGCCCTTTCTTTCGTTAACTAAGTTAACAATAGCGAAAATATCAACCAATACCCCTATAAAAGTAAGCAATACTGAAAAGTCTTTCGTATCCTTATCCTGAGTAAATTCACGTAAAAGATCTGATACTGCCAAAAAGGCACCGCCTACAGCAAGTATTTGTTTGTAATTCATAATCTTTCTCCTCGTTTTTCTGTTTTCCACAGTCAGTCTTTTAACAAAAAATTCCGCACTCGGTTAAAATCAGTCTGTATTTTGACTTATGAAACAGAAGCTATACGGAAGTTTATCAGAGACTGCCTAATCCGTAACAAGACTAAAGTGTGCACGCTGCAATAATAACGCCAAAATCCTCTGCTTTCAACGAGGCTCCCCCTATAAGACCGCCGTTAATATCGGGTTGCGCAAGTAATCCTGCAGCATTTTTCGCATTCATTGAACCGCCATATTGGATAGTCAGACCGGAGGCGGCAGACTCTCCGTAGATATCTTTTACAGTTTCCCGTATAAACGCACAAACCTCATTAGCCTGATCATCCGTAGCGGTTTTACCTGTGCCTATCGCCCAAACGGGTTCATATGCAATAACAGTATTTTCAAGGCTCTTAACACCTATTAAAGCAATTTTGACTTGCCGTGCAACAACTTCCCGTGTAATGCCCTGTTCACGTTCATCCAAAGTTTCTCCAACGCAGACAATAACACTTAAACCGGACTCCAACGCTGCAACAACCTTTTTATTAACGGTGACATCCGTTTCACCGAAATACTGGCGGCGTTCGCTATGTCCGATTACAACATACTCCGCACCGATTTCCTTGAGCATATCCACGGAAATCTCACCGGTAAACGCACCGGACTTTTCAAAATGACAATTTTGGGCAGCAACTCTTATATTTCCCGTATGCGTCAAATTGACGGCAGTTTCAAGGTCTGTAAACGGAACACATATGACTACCTCGCAAGCCGCATTTTCTGCTTTCGGAATAATATTTTCGATAAGTTCCCGGGTTTGCGCACGGGTATTATTCATTTTCCAGTTTCCTGCAATAATTTTTCTTGGTTTCATAAACTTCTCCTGTTTAGTTTTAGTGTAGTAGTATCATAATCTTTAAGGACGCTAACTCTGAATTGCAGTTCGTGTAACGGCTACGGTCTCGGTAAAGCCGAGACCCCGCGCATGAGGACGGACTTATCCGTTCGGGGTTAAAATTACTATACAAACGGGCACATACCACTACAATATGCCGTGAGCGTTAATTTTAATACAGGCACATATCAACTTTTAACCGTTTTATCCGCAATAACTTTGATTCCAGGCAAAACAGTGCCTTCAAGGTATTCCAAAGATGCTCCGCCTCCTGTGGATATATGACTCATTTTGTCTGCATAACCTAAAGAAATGACTGCGGCTGCGGAATCACCGCCCCCGATAATAGTAACAGCATCAGTTTCCGATAACGCTTTAGCAACAGCAAGTGTTCCGCCCGCTAAAAGAGGATTTTCAAAAACACCCATAGGACCGTTCCAAACAACGGTTTTAGCACTTTTCACAGCATTTGCAAAAAGTTTTTCGGATTCCGGACCGATATCTAAAGCTGTCTTATCTGCGGGAATAGAATTTAAGTCTACACTGTCGATTTTGATGTCTTTACTGTCGATAGGTTCCGGAAAATTGTCTGTCACGCGGAAATCTACGGGCAACAGTAAGTTCTTACCGAGTTTATCGGCTTTTTTAAGCATTTCATTGCAGTAGTCTATTTTCCCGTCATCCACAAGCGATTTTCCTACTTCAATGCCTCTTGCTTTCAAAAAGGTATACGCCATGCCGCCGCCTATTATAAGCGTGTCACATTTCTCAAGGAGATTGGAAATAACATTAAGTTTATCGGCAACCTTTGCACCGCCGAGTATTGCAACAAACGGACGTTCCGGGTTTTCGACTGCATTTCCGAGATAATTAATTTCTTTTTCCATAAGGTAACCGATAGCCGTTTCGTTGACAAATTCAGTAACTCCAGCCGTTGAGCAATGCGCCCTGTGTGCAGAACCGAATGCATCCATAACAAATATATCGCACAGATTTGCTAACTGCTTACTGAATTCCGGAAGATTTTTCGTTTCTTCAGCACGAAAACGTGTGTTTTCAAGCAAAATCACATCTCCGGCTTTCATCTCCTTGGATAAAGCGATAACATCTTCATTTACAACGGCATTGTCAGCAACAAATTTCACATTCCGTCCCAGTAATTTCTCAAGTCTTTCAGCGACCGGGGCGAGCGAAAACTTATCTTCGGGACCGTTTTTAGGTTTTCCGAAATGTGAGCAGAGTATTACTTTAGCATTTCCGTCAATAAGTTTTTTTATAGTCGGCAATGCGGCGGCTATCCTATTGTCGTCAGTAATTGTGCCGTCTTTCATCGGCACGTTAAAATCGCACCTCACCAATACACGTTTGTCCTTTGCCTGAATATCATCAACTGTAACCTTGTTTAACATAACTTTCTTTCTCCTATTTTTTTGTTGTGGGTTAAGGTTTTGTACGTTTGCGGTGTATGAATGCCGGCAATGCTGAATAAAACTTTAGAATTATGAACTGCCGGACGTTAGCGGATTATGCCTTATCTCTAAGATAAGAAGACTTTTCTTTGAAAGCAATGCCGATAATTTTATGACCTATATGAGTTGCAACTGTAGGTCCGGCATAAACAGCCGTTTCCGGTGGATAACCGATTCTTTTCACAAGTTCTTTTTTGAAATCTTCGTTTTCACTTCGGAGACTGCCGCACAGGAGTGCATAAGGGGTTTGCGGAATCATATGCTCAACAATGAAGTCTGCAAGTTTCGGTATTATGTTTTTCTCACCGCGTATTTTTCCGGAAGCGAAACACACTCCGTTCACAATTCTCAAAATCGGTTTAAGTCCGAGAAGCTCACCGGCAAAAGCCGCCGCTCCGGAAAGTCTGCCAGAACGCTTAGCATATTCCAGAGTATAAGGCACACCGACAAGGACAGATTTTTCAAACCAATCGTTAAGGTATGACAAAACCTCTTCGCTGTCTGCACCTTTTTGTACTTTAACAGCAGCCTCAATAACAGGATATCCGTAGAATACAGTATAATTTAAAGAATCCACAATATGGATATTCAACTCAGAATCGGGATATGCCGCATAAAATTTTTGCTTTGCCGCCGCAGCATTATTTAAGGTATTAGACCCTGTAGAGGAAATCGTCACATAGATAAGATCCAGATAGCCTTCATTAAAATACTGTTCAAAAGCATTATAGATTTCCTGTTCGGGAATCTGCGAAGTAGTCGGAAGAGATTTTGCGTTGTCCATAATATCGTAGAACTCTTCATTAGGCACTTCTTTGTGCTGATACACTTTTCCGTCCACGGCTATGGTGAATCCAAAAAGATGGATATTGTATTTATCTGCATCCTGCTGTGACACATCCGACACCGAGTCTGTCAGTATTTTCACTTTCTGCAAACTTTCACCTACCAATCTTTCATTATTATTTAACTTCCCGCCAATTAAAACTCACTGACTGTTCATCGGAAACCCGTGCTGCCTTAGGATTTCATAGACGGCAATAGCTGCCGCGTTGGACAGATTAAGGCTTCTCATGTGCTGACGCATAGGTATCCTGACGCATCTGTCAAAATTCTCAAAAATCAGTTCTTCGGGTAAACCTTTATCCTCACGTCCAAAGAAGATATAAGAATTATTCGGATATTTTACATCTGTATAAGCTTTAGCGGCTTTAGTAGAAAAGAAATAAAAATTTCCGGCAACCCGAGAAAAGAAATCCGAGAGTCCATCATAGTATGAGATATCAAGCGCGTGCCAATAATCCAATCCGGAACGTTTCAGATGTTTGTCCGTAACATCAAACCCCATAGGTTTAACAAGATGCAAAGCGGCGCCGGTGACTGAACAGGTTCGTGCGATATTCCCTGTATTCTGCGGAATTTGCGGATTGACTAAGACGATATTTATCTCCATAAATCTATTATAGCACATTTTTCTTCACATTGCAAGAGTTTTTTATGTAAAATTTCCAGTGAAGATTTTATTCATATAAAAACGTGAATAAACATCCGATGCTTAACACTTAAATCTCCGAAAAAATATGTCTGTAGCGGTGTAGAATTTGGATGCAATCAATAATTTTACAAATAAGAGGCTGACAAATTTGCGAAAGCACAGACTTGATTGTATCTATGTTGATGACTGATATAATTTTTAACTGCAAAGTCCTTTCTCAAAACGGATATTTGTATGATGCTGTATGTTTCCACGTTACATATTTATAGCAGTTTGATTTTAAATTGACTGAAAAAAATCAAACTACTATAAATGAATCTTTACACTTTAAATCCCTTACCGCGTAAGCAGTCAATAACACTGCCTAAAATTTCCGCATTAGTTGAAGATACGGAGTGAAGAAGATAGATCGCACCGCCATGAGCTGACGAAGTAATTGTATCAAATGCGGCACTTGGTTCGGGCTGTTTATCGGTTATCCAGTCAACATAAGCGAAACTCCAAAAGAGAGTTTTATATCCCAATTCCTGAGCTGTTTTAAGACTGCTTTCGGAATACTCACCGCAAGGCATCCGCAGATACCGCATTTCATATCCGAACTGTTTGGATACTAAATTATGCAAGTCCATAATTTCATTCTTACATTCTTCTGTGCCAATGTCAGGGAAACTCGCATGTGTCATACCGTGATTTCCAATAGTATGACCGTCGTCTATCATTCTTTGAACTAATTCAGGCTGTGATTTCACATAGGAACCTGTCAAAAAGAATATAGCCTTAACATCTTTTTCCTTAAGAGTATCAAGGATTTTAGGCGTATATCCATTTTCATACCCTTGGTCGAATGTCAGAAGTATTTCATCCGGATTATCGGTCATTGAAGAAGCATCATATTTTTTGTACTGCTCATTAAAAGCAACCGCATCGGTCGGCCGGTTCAACTCATCTGTATTTTTACCGTTTCCGTACCCGTGCTTTTCATTAGAAACAGAATTAGCACAAACGGAGCCTCCTAAGAAGAAAGTACATAAAGCGAAAGTAAAAAATTTAAATTTCATAAGCATTGTATGTGGGAAGCCTACTAAATATAGTATAACCTTAACCTATCGGATTATTAGATCTGTCAGTTAATGAGGTGCGGCAGCGGGAGATATAAAATCATTTCGTTTATGCA
>JAISVP010000068.1 GCA_031271475.1 Oscillospiraceae bacterium
AATGAAATTTCATCTGTAAGAACCGTAACACCTTTTTGACTTCCCTCATTGCCATGCGTTACCCTGACTGCTGACACAATGAAAATCTCCGCAAGCAATTCTTCGTATTGCTTAAATAAAGCATACGCCGCTTTTTCACAGAAAATCTCAATCTGTGCCTCCAAAGACGAACCTATTTCTTTGTCTGCGCGTTTCAATTCCAACGCTTTCTTTACAGACTCACGCAAGGTTATCACAGTCTTCCATTCCAGTTCGAACTCCGGGTCTGCCGACGAACAGCACGCTTCGGGCATTGAATTAAGGAATACACTTTCTTCATTATCATCGGAACAGTGCGGCATTTCCGACCAGATTTCCTCTGCCGTAAATGACATTACAGGTGCAATCAGTCTTGTAAGCACAGATAAAACCCTATACATAACAGTCTGTGCCGCTCTTCGTTTTTCAGAAGTTTCCGGCTCGCAGTACAGTCTGTCCTTGATTATGTCAAGATAGAAATTCGACAGTTCCGTTATACAGTAATTGTACACGCTGTGGAATACAATGTGAAAATCAAAATCGCTGTAACCTTTTTTCACTGTATTTATTAAACTGTCAAGCTGTATCACTGCATATTTATCTATATAATTCCATTTTCCTTCAGGAACACTGTCCGTTTCCGGGTCGAATCCGTTCCTGTTACATAAGTTGCCAAGCATAAAACGTGCCGTATTGCGGATTTTTTTATAAGCATCCGACAACTGTTTCAGAATTTCATCCGACACACGGATATCACTGTGGTAATCCGACGACGCAACCCATAAACGCAGAATTTCCGCACCGTACTGTTTAATGACTGTACCCGGTTCAACACCGTTGCCTAACGACTTCGACATCTTGCGTCCCTGACCGTCAACCACCCAGCCGTGAGTGCATACCGCCTTATACGGCGCAGTTCCGCGCCATACGACACTTGTCAGCAAAGACGACTGAAACCATCCCCTGTACTGATCGGCGCCTTCAAGATACAAATCCGCAGGAGCATATAATTCATCATATTCCTCCAATACGGACGTATGCGAAACCCCGCTGTCAAACCATACATCCATTATATCCGTCTCTTTTTCAAATGCTCCGCATCCGCATTCGCATTTCACACCGGAAGGAATAAAATTCTCCAAATCCTCAGTATACCAAGCATCCGAACCGCTTTTACGGAATAAATCTGAAATTGCCGACACCGTATCGTCAGTTATAACCGCTTTCCCGCATTCCTTACAGTATATTACGGGAATAGGAACCCCCCATGTACGCTGACGTGAGATACACCAGTCACTTCTGTCACGCACCATGCCTTTTATTCTGTCTTCACCCCAAGCCGGAATCCACTTCACATCCCCTATGGCTTTAACAGCTTCGTCTTTAAATGCCTGAACACTGCAGAACCACTGCTGCGTTGCCCTGAAAATAACCGGACTTGAACATCTCCAGCAATGCGGATACTGATGCTGTATTTCCTCTGAGGCAAACAACATATGTTCTTCAATCAGACGTTCCTTTATAGCTTTATTAGCGTCTTTTGTCTTTAACCCGCAAAATTCTCCGGCTTCCTCAGTAAGCACTCCTCTGTTGTCCACGGGCACTAAAATGCCTATTTCCGGATATTTCTTACACACCTCAAAATCGTCAACGCCGTGTCCGGGTGCGGTATGAACGCATCCGGTGCCGCTTTCAAGCGTAACATGATCTCCGACAATAAGCGGCGATTCCCTGTCATACAGCGGATGGCGGGTTTTAACGCCTTCAAGCTGTTTCCCCGTAAAACGCCCAACGGTTTCATATTCGGCAATTCCCGCCGCCGCAACCGTCTTTTCCACTAATTCGGATGCGATAATATAATGCTCACTGCCTGCCTTTACAAGTGAATACTCATAATCCGACCCCAAGGCAATCGCCAGATTCCCCGGTAACGTCCATGTGGTCGTTGTCCAGATTACGCAAAAAACAGTCTTTAAATCAATTCCGAACAGTCCCCTGTCATCCGTCACGTTAAACTTAACATAGATGGAATCACAGGGATCATCGGCATATTCGATTTCCGCTTCCGCAAGCGCGGTATTGCAGCTCGGACACCAATAAACAGGTTTCAGTCCTTTATACATATACCCGTCTTTCGCCATTTTACCGAATACTTCAATCTGTCTTGCCTCATACTCAGGTTTAAGCGTCAGATACGGATTCTCATAGCCGGCGAATGTTCCCAACCGTTTAAACTGTGACATTTGGTTTCTGACATGCTCAAGCGCAAACTGCGTACAGTACTTTCTTAATTCAACGGCGCTTATTTCATTATCCTTAACTTTCATTTTCTTAAGGGCTTTTAATTCAATCGGCAGACCGTGCGTATCCCATCCGGGTACGTATACGGATCTGAAGCCGGACATATTCTTTTCCTTTACAATAAAATCCTTAAGGACTTTATTAAGGGCGGTGCCCATATGGATTTCCCCGTTGGCATACGGAGGGCCGTCGTGCAGTAAGTACGGCGGTTTATCTCTGTTATTTTCTATTACTTTGTTATATATTTCAGAGCTTTCCCAAAACTCAAGCAATTGCGGTTCCTTTGTCTGAAGATTCCCCCGCATTGGAAAATCTGTTTTCGGTAAATTTAAAGATGCGTTATAATCCACACTGTTCCTCCAATTTCTATTGCAGCCGTTCATTCGTCAGCTGTCACTGTTATTTTCTCCGAATTGCAAATTAGAATAAGTTTTTGTGCTAAGGTTTTCATATTTTCTTGACTGTATCGGGGTAGTGGCAAACGGCGGAAGATTAGGGCTTTCGGATTGTTCTTCCGTGTCTTCCGATTCCGTTTCCAATTCCAGCTGCGGCTCAGTGTACAGATCATGCGTGTCATCATCATACGGCTGATCGTCAACATATTCCGCATATGTATCCGTATTTTCATCCACTTCCGGCATTTCGGTAATTGCCGCCAAATGTTCCTTGTACATATCAAACAACTTTTTCTTAAAGACAGAAACTTCATTGCGCAATTTTAAAAGTTCAGAACTTTCACGCTCAATAGCATTTATATATTTCAGACTTTTTTCTTCGTATTGCTGCTGCCCGTCCTTAAGCAGCGTTTCCACCTTAACTTCCGCATCCTGTAAGATTTGGTCAGCTTTTTCCTGTGCTTCTGACAGGATGGCATTACTTTGTTTCTGCGTGGTCAGCACAGCTTCCGTTATCAGTTTTTCCTGATCGCGGTGCTTGACTATCTCATCGGCCAAGGTCTGCAATTTCTTTTCCATTTCGGAATATTCCCTGTTGAGGTGTAAAACGCCCGCTGCGATTTCTTCTAAATATTCATCCACTTCTTCCGCTCTGTATCCGAAAGCACCTTTTTCAAACTTCTTATTCTTAATACTCTTTGCACTTAACATATTATTCACCTTTCACCTCTTTGCTAAACATAGCAAACTACAGTCCTAACACTTTTCTTATACAGTAATTTTGACCCTGAACGGGCTAAGCGAAGTCCTCACCGACCCACGCATTTGCGTGCGGATCCCGGCAAAGCCGAGACCATAACCGTTAGAAACGGCTATACTCCGTAAAAACTTCTTGCCTTCATCGGCAAGACCAGACTTTTGCCCTGTATGCAGACGGAAATCCCGCGGTAAATTCGTTGAGGTTATTATTTTACAGTTCCTTATCTGCCTTAAAGCCCTTTTCTTATGCGGCCGCACGCACGGAACTCTCCTTCTCAGACATGGGAACGCAGCCTGACCTAAATCAACCGCACAGTCCGTCAAAGCCGGAATCAACCGCATATCCTGCACATCCTGCCAAAGCCGGAATCGGCACAAATCCTAACACCGTGCCGGACAGCAGGAAAATTACCCTTCGTAAGCCCTGAAATCTTTCTGAGTCATCACAAAAGTATCAGGCCCCGCATTTACGACCTCTCCCTCTTTCATAAACGTAGCAGCCTCCAAGGACGCAAAAAATATTGACTTTTCATTTTTGCTTGTAATTTTTTCTAAATCCACGGAAACCATTTCACCTTTTTTATAATGTTCCAAAATTTCTTTTACATCGCTTAAATCATTCGGTTTGAACATCGCCAATGATTTGGAAGGAACGGTCTTTTCATTGTTTCCCGAATTGCCTGACGACCAATTCCCGGAAACACTTGTCTGCCCTGTTTGCTGTGCCGTATAGGACGGTGCTGACGGCGGGGAAGCAGATGAAGAATTGAAAGACTGCCGGCTGCCTTGATACTGTTCCTCATCTTCAGGGTATGCTGCTTTGCTTCTGTCGTAACTGCCTGTATCTTCTTTTTCCTCAGCCATAAAAAAACTCTTAAAAAATCCACCCATTAGTCAATTCCTCTTTTCGTCAATTTCTCTTCCCAAACAGTGCCGTTCCTATTCTCGTAACTGTTGCTGCATATTTTACTGCAAGTTTATAGTCAGACGACATACCCATAGACAACATATCCATTCCGTAAACTTCGGAAACTTTTGCAAACAGATCATGCATCAGCGCAAACCCTTCCTGTGTACGGTCCGGCGGCGGTATTGCCATAAGACCTCTGATATTTATATTTTCAAGCGGCAAAACCGCCGTTATCAATGTATCCAGTTCACTCGGCGGCACTCCGCCTTTTGAATCTTCCGAACCCGTATTGATTTCAATAAGCACATCCTGTATTTTCCCGTATTTCAGTGCCTGCCTGTCAATCTCAGCGGCAAGCGACAAACTGTCAACGGACTGTATCACCTGTGCATACGGAACAATCTGCCTTACTTTATTGGACTGCAATCTTCCGATAAAGTGCACGCTGACATCCTGACTGTGAGAATAAAACTCTCTTTTAGAAAGATATTCCTGCACACGGTTTTCTCCGATAAGCCGAATCCCGCATTCAATTGCCATATTTACAGCTTCGGGAGGAACCGTCTTAGTCACCGCTATTACTTCCGGCGGTTTTGTGCCGTACTTCGACGCAGTATCGTTTATTTCGTAGAGAATCCTGTTATAATTCTCTTCTATATCTTTAAGAATCGACATTGATTTCCGTCCCTCCGACTACTACCTCATCATACAGCGCAACATAGTCGCCCCTCATATCCGCACGTGTAAGCACATAGTCTTCCGCCTCAAAAATCACATCCATTTTCTTGAATGAAATCTTTTCCCCGAACTTAACATATGCACCGCGGTAAGTCGTAACCACTTCCGAAGCGTTACCGTTGCCGTCTTCTGTTATTTCTGTTATATCACGGAACCGCACCGCCTCCCGCGGCACTTTCAGTCCGTCAATATGTTCTTTTATCACTTCTACATTCTCAGTTCTGTGCCGCACCAGTTCCGGTATTAAATCCGTACAGGCAACAACAAGAATATGCTCTTTCGGATTGTCTGTGGCAATGATTCTGTTGACCGTTCCCTGCAGGATGTTCGGAACACTTTCAAACTTTACACTCACCTTATCGTCAGACATAAACACATTCTTACTGTTATCGGTAACGCCGGCTATATACCACTCAAACCCCTGAATAGTTTTGCCGATTATACCCTGAGACATTGCCTTTTCCGTACCGTAGTCACTGACTGAATTTATAAAATCCACAGTTAACGAGTCGATAGAATCTTTATTCAGCTGCGGCTCATATCCGTCCGCATGACTGACAAAATAGCAAGGCTCGTCTGCCGTAATCGTCTTAATAGGCGGGGAAGCGTTCATTTCCAACTGCGCACGCTGCTGTTCAAGTGCAAGTATTGCGGCATTGACTGCCTCAATGTTTTCCCGTCCTCCGGATGAGGTCTGCATTGTTGTAATAAGACCTAACAACTCTTCTTTGGTTCCGGCAACATCCGTTAAACTGCCGTATTCCCGCTGATAAACCGCATCGGTAAATTTTTTTGTAATCAAGTTCATGAAATAAGACGGCTGTGCCAATTCTGCGGTACCCGGGTTGCTTACTTCCTTCAAAAGTTTCAGCCG
>JAISVP010000111.1 GCA_031271475.1 Oscillospiraceae bacterium
AATGCCGTCAACAGGATTTTACTGTCCCAAAGCGATGGCTTTACGTATCAGGATAAGGTCTATATCGAGAATGTTCTGCGGAAAATAGGTGTTACTGATATAGCGCAGTTTATGCGGCAGGTATTGCAGCTGCGTGAGGACAGCGCAAATGTATACAAGATTCTAAAAGTCTATGAGCGGAATATATTCCGCTCCGACAGTGCCGTTAATATGCACTCTTACAGAGCAAGTCAGCCCGGGGTTCCGGATGTGCGCGGCGGACAGTCCCCGCCGCCCCGGTATACAGTCCATGCGGATGTTTATAAAAGGCTTGACACTGCCCGAATTTATGATACTGTCAGTAAATTTACCGAAAACCGTATGCTCTCAGCGGGAAACCGGATGTTTCATTCGGAACTGTATACCGCAGAACATTTGCGTGCGGGGAATATGATAAGACTTGCGGAATATAACCGTATGTTTTTAGGTGAGGATACGGCGCTGACTGACCATATCCATATCAGCGGTTATGAAACCGGGGAGGATATGCCTGCTGTAACCGGGGAAAAAGACGTATTGGAACAGGGTGCCGCCGGGGTGCTTCTCAATATAGCCGACAATATGTTTTCCGCACGTATTCAGCGGTTTTCCGCCAATACCGGGTATTGGACAAATATATCCGACGCCGTTTACAGGTCGGCGGAAAAATCCCTTAACCGATTTCAGTCTTTCCGCACGCAGAAAACATTTTATTCCGGGCGTGAAAAGGAAAGCCGTGAGCGTCAGCGGATTTTCCTTGAAAAACAAATGCGGCTGTTTACCGAACATTCAGACGGAGGCAGTGAGTTCTTTCTGAAAACAGGGCTGAAAATCAGGGATACGCTTAATTCGGTGTTACGCGGTTACGAAATATATTCTGACCGTGACTTGCGGACGTACCGGACGGAAAATACTGCTTTTATGACGGAAAATCCGGAACTTGAAACGTATATATCACATTATGGGCAAATGCCCGGCGTTTATCCGGAAGATATTGCCTATGTTACGGATGTTACCTATGTTCCGGACATTACGGAAATTCCGGATGCCGGTGTTCAGCTGACTTCCGAACAGGAAGACGCACTGTTTAAACAGCAGCTTGATGCGTATGACAGGCGTAACAGAGAATCCGCGGAAAAGCTTGCGCGGAAACTTACTGAAATGGCTGCTTCGGGAATATTGCCGTTACCGGAGGAAGTGCGTCCGAACGCGGAAATTCCGGTGAATGTTTTGCATGAAGTGTTCGGGGAAAAGACCGAAACCGTATATATTGAAATGCCCGGGGAATCTGTACGGGACGGCGGGGAAATGCGGGTGAGGGAAACGGCGGTTAAGGAAAACCGTGAGTTTTCTGAGGAAATTCAGAAAATTACCCGTGAATTTAATACCAAAACCGAAGATACTTTAACTGTGTCTGAAATTCCCGGTTTTTCGGAGAAAACCGCAAAACCGGAAAAAGATCCCGCTGAACGTGAAGTGATTCCGGAGTCTTCCGTCCAAAAAACAAGGGAACTCTGTGAAGCTGTTATAACCCGTATAACCGAAGGCGGCAGTACGCAAAAAGAAATCCAAACCCTTGTGAGTGAGTTAACTGCCCAAACAGGCATTTCTTTTACGCCGGAACAGCTGACGCATTTCATACAAATGCCGCCGGAACAACAGGATGTTTTTCTTGAATCAGCAGACAGCCAAACAAGACTTGTATATGAAACTGTTTTAAAACTGCAAAATACCCGCACCCATTCTGCCGGAAGTCAAAGCCGCGAATTTAGGGAATTTCGTGACGGTTATGAGAAATATTTCGGAATTCCACAAATTCCCGAACATGCCGAATATTCCGAAGTTTCCGATGTTTCCCAAATTTCGGAAAGCGAAACGCAAAGGCTTGTGCGTGAACTTATCGGCAGAACTGATGGAACTGTAACGCTTGCGGAAATGACTCATCTGTCGCAAATGCCCGCCGAGCAAAGGGAAACTGTTCTTAACCGCGTTGACGCGCAGACAAGGATGATGTATGAAACCTTGCTGAAAAGTTACGGCGTGAGCAGTACTAAGACGCAAACCGCCGAGCAAAGGGAAACTGTTCTTAACCGCGTTGACGCACAGACAGGAACCGCGTATGAAACATTGCTGAAAAATTACGGCGTGAGCAGTACTCAGACGCAAACCGCCGAGCAAAACGAAACTGAAAAAGAAATTGCGCAGCGGCAGATGATACGGGCGGAATTCCGGCATTTAAGACCCCTTTCACCGGAGGAGGAATTGGTGCTGCCGTTGGCAGATGAAAGCACGCGTATGATTTATAAGGCGTTCCTTCAAATGCAGTCGGACGGGTATGTGCCGCCGGACAGACAGGAAACCGAAAAGCTTATCCTTGAATTTAACGCACAAATGCGTGAAACTCAGCGTGAGTCGGAATTTACCCATGCCGCCCGGCGTGAAATATTGCAGAATACTGTGAAAAATACTGTGCAAAATACTGTGCAAAATACCGAAATGGTCAGGGAATTTGAAAGCGTGACAAGACATACTGCTCCTGCTGACATAGGTTATTCTCAGCCGTATGCAGACGTATTGCGCGAACCTGCCGCAAGGGTTCATAAAATGCCGCAGGAACAGATAATTCCCGAACAGGTTATTGAGCAGCTTACCGGTAACCGCAATGTGACCGCGCGGGAAACCGTTAATACCCAGACGGTTACGAATCAGACACTGACCGAAACACAGGTTAACAAACTCATTCAGGAACAAACTTTAAAAAGTACTGAAGATATTTCCAATCTTGTGGCAAACACCATCGCCAAACAGATGGGCGCTATCTCGGAACGCGTCTATTCCGATATGGAACGCCGCCTCTCACTTGAACGCGCAAGAAGAGGACGGTGACGGCAAAATTGTGAAATGTCCGGCGTGACGGCGGGCAAACAAAAAAAGGAGGCGTTAGTGTGGGGCTTGGGGTAAATTCAGCACCGTTTAACGCATTGCTTGGCAGTACGGATACGGCGATAATAACAGTGGAGGACGCGCGGGAAACCGCCGCACAGAAACCGCCCGGGGCGTTGGGTGCGTTAGCCGCGGGGGCGGCCGCCGCCGTACCTGTGCCGTCTGTGCCCAAACATTACAAAGTTCAGTTTAATCCGCAGGAACTCCATTTAAACGCAACGCAAAACTGCAATGTCCAAGGCTCTGTGGAAGTTGTTGATCAGAATAAAGGCATTGCTAAAGTGCATATAGATCCTCCGCAATTGGGGCTGAGTTTTCAGCTTGTGTTTGACCAAATGAATCTTGCCAAATCGTTTATAAGCGAGCGGTTCAGCACCGGTGCGGCGGCGGTTTTAACCAATTTAGCAACGATGGGCGCCGGTATAGGCGGAAAAGACTGGTCTGTTCAGCCTGTGGTAGAAGCGTTTATAGGCGCGCTCAGAAATCCGTATACGCGAAGAATAACTTTCAGTTGGGGCGAATTTTCATTTACCGGGAGTTTGGACGGACTAAGTGCGAATTATACGATGTTTTCAGCTGAAGGGAAACCTGTGCGCGCTACTGTGGATGTGGCGTTGAAAGACACAGGCAGAAAAATGGTTTCACAGTTAAAAGCCGATTTTGAAAAGGCGTTTAATGCGGGCGCGGCCGCTACCGATCTCAGATCGGTCGGTTCCGCTGTCGGTAATATTTTTAATGCGTAATTTGTCAGTGGGTTCTGCGGTCGGAAATATTTTAATGCGTAATTTGTCTGTGGGAGGTGAACGGTATGGGTGCGTTCAAGGATACGCTCAAAGATGCCGCGTTGGGTTCGTTAGGCGGAATTGAAAAAGCACAGTTGATTTTAATCACGGAATCTTCCGGGGATATTAACTGTGCTGTTAATCTGAAAAACGCGGGACTGAAGACTGCCGGCGATTTCGCAAATAAAGAATTGGTTTCGCAGGCGGGGCTGTCCGCTGTTGATGCCGCGCGCAATGTGCTTATGAACGGCGCTGTGAATTCTCCGGGCGCAGTATCCGGCATACCGGGCATTGAAAAAACACATACTCTGACAGTTCAGTTTAATCCGTCGAGTATTAGGTTTGAAGCACATTCAAATACAATGAATGTCAAAGTCATGCAAGTCGGAATGGTTGATGGGGAGATACCCGAAACGACAAAACGCCCTGCCTCTGTTTCTATGTTTGTGGATTTGATTTTTGATGACGTAAACAGTAAAGACGCGTTCCGCAGCGAAAAATTCAATTTGTCCCCGACTGAATTGGCAAGGGACAGTATCACAGCCGTTAAAAAGCTTAAGGGCGATGTGTACAGTGTGCAGAAACAAACTAACGGACTGGTGGGCGCGTTAATGCGTGAAAGTACGCGTATTGTTTCGTTCAGATGGGGCGACTTGAAATTTACCGGAATGCTCAATGACATAAAGGCGTCTTATACGATGTTTTCCACTTCCGGCAGACCCATAAGAAGTAAGGTGTCTTTAACCTTGGAACAGCATTTTACTCTTGATGATCCGCAGTCAAGATGGGACGCCGCTTTTACGAAATTCTTCGGTGCGGCAAATATTGCCGGTTCGGTTTCCGGTAAAAGCAATCTTCAGGAAATGCAGTCCCTGCTTAACCTGAGCGGTCTGGGCATTTAAACAGAGTGCCGGAGTATTTGCGGATTGGTTTATCTGCGGATTAACAGTATAAAGGTACGGTGACGGAATATGGCGGCATTTAATTTACCCGGATTGCCTGAATTACCCGGGATACCCGGACTGCCCGGAACGGTCAGTATGGGCGCCGATGCTTACGGCAAGCTTATGAAAAAATACGGCAATTTTGAATTGGCTCAGGCTGAAGTCCTTATAAACGGACAGACTGTCAGTAAAGGCAAAAGCAATGCGTTTGTCGGTGAGTTATCTGTCGAACTTACAAGCGGTTTTGAAGCGTCTGTTGTAAACTTGCGTATCTACGGCACATACGTTCAGAATGAGGCTAAGTTTATGATTGACGGTATCGAAAAACAAATTGTTCTCGGCGCGCTTATTCAGGTGAAACTTGGGTATCTTGCCGGAATGGAACCTGTGTTTACCGGATTCGTTTCTTCTGTCAGTTATGTCTATGACGGAATCGGTCAGCCGTATATCGGTGTGACCGGTATGGACGCTAAGGGTGTAATGATGTCATCGTGCTATGTCAGTACCTTAACCGCACGTTCTTACGGTGAAGCGGTTACGGAAATATTTAAACGCACCGCTTACGAAAATATGAAAACTGCCCGGATAATAACAGGCATAAGTGTTGCGGACACTTCCGACAGGAATCCCGGCGGTTCAAATCAGGAACGTCAGGCTGAGGAAACTGTTGTTATGTCATCCGAAAGTGATTATGACTTCGTTGTCAAAGCCGCTAAGAAATTTAACTGCGACTTCTTTGTTGACAGGGGAACGGTTATTTTCCGTAAAGCTAAGTCCAATACAAATTCACTGATGAGTCTTGCTCCCGCAAAAGGCATACTTAAATTTAACCTTGAGTACAGTCTGACGGGCATGGTTCAGAATATAGAAGTGCGTTCAATGAATGCCGGCAAAGGCGAAGTGATTGTTTCCAAAAGCAAGTACAGTAAGGATATGTCCTCTTCTTCCAAAGCGAAGGCTCTGATAAAAGACAGTAAAAAAGTCTATATCGACCCTTCCGTCTATACTCAGGAGCAGGCAAATGCAAGGGCACAGTCCCTTTTGGAAAAAATCTCTCACAGGCTCGGGCATATTGAATGTGAATGCATCGGTATTCCCGAAATCTTTCCGGGATACTTTATTGATATCAAAGTAGGGAGTCCGGCGGACAATAAATTCTATATCACAAGGGTTACTCACACTTTACGTGACAGCGGGGAATTCATTACGAAAATTTACGGTACTGCCGATTCAGTTGCCGTTCCGGGACTGCCGTTTTAGAGTTACCGCGTTCTGAAAAGCTTACAGGGGGTGTAATATGGCTTTATATGATATAATAAACGAAATATCCGCAAAAAGTATTACAAAAACAGAAACCGGCGATACCCTTATTAACGGCGTTGCGTTAGGGGTTGTGGCTAAGAATTATGACAGGGATATGCCCGGAAGAATTTGTGTTACCATACCTACAAGGGATAAGGATGCTAACGAAATGCAGTGGGCAAGAATTGTTCAGTCAAGCGGCGGCAGTACTTGGGGATATTATTTTATTCCGGAAGTCGGAGATCAGGTAATGCTTGCTTTCGAGGGCGGGAATGTTGAAAAACCTTATATAATAGGCTGTGTTCCGAAAGATAACAGCAAGTTCTTAAATGACGCGTTTGATGAAAATAATCAGTTTAAACGCATTGTTACTAAAAATGGGAATACGCTTTCTTTTGAGGACAATAAGGAAGGTACCGGAGAAAATGATAAAATTGCTTTGGAAACTGCCGGAAAATCTCTTGTTCTGCGTCTTGACAACGAGAATAAAACCGTTCTGCTCAGTGATAAAGAAAAAGAAAATATGATTCAGTTTAAGACGGAAGACGGGCAGATTGATATAAAAGCTAAAAGTAAACTTACCGTAAACGTAGGTGACAGCATTAAAATAACCCTCAACGGCGAATCCGGAAGTGTTATAATCAATGCGGAATCGGTCAGTATTACCGCTTCCAATCAGTTTAAAATGAAATCTGACGACCTCATTGGAATTGAAGGCGCTCAGGTTTCCGCAAATGCTTCGTCTACTCTAAAACTCGAAGGCAATGTTGTTAATGTCGGCGGCGGCACTGTCCGGCTCGGTTGACAGCCCTGCCGCCCGCTCCGCCGCCGAAGGGCATAAAATGAAATTTTATGCCCGGTGACGCAAAGCGTCACCGTTTCGGGCTTTGCCCGAAACTTCGGCGGCGGGGAGTGCCGGGGAAATTCCCCAAACCGCACACCGCCGGTAAGAAAACATTTAAGAGGAAAAGAAAAAGTGCGGATTTAAAGTTTTTTGGTTCTTTTTTTCAAAAAAGAACAGATGGGGAGTGCCGGGGGAACGCCCCGAACCGAACACCGCCGGTAAGAAAACACTGAAGAGGAAAAGAAAAAGTGCGGACTTAAAGTTTTTTGGTTCTTTTTTTCAAAAAAGAACAGAAGTTTTTTGGTTCTTTTTCAAAAAGAACAGGAGGATTATGGGACAGGAGTTTTTAGGCAGCGGTATAAAATTCCCGCCGCAGGTGAATCCGGGTACGGGGCGTTTTGCCGTATCAAAGGGAAATCAGAGCGTGAAAGAATCGGTGTATCTGATACTTATGACCGGAAAAGGCGAGAGATGGCTTGTGCCGAATTTCGGAAGCAGGCTTTCCGGTTATACTTTTATGGATACAAGTCTTACAATGCTTAATATTATGGCAAATGATATACGGATGACGCTGACTGAACAGGAACCGCGTATAACGGGTGTCAGTGTTGATGTTGATGATTCGCCGGACAGTGACTGCTTGACTGTGAATATAAGTTATACTGTCCGTGATACCAATACATCGGAAAATTTAGTGTTTCCGTTCTATTTGCGGGGGAGCGGCTTAGATGATGAATAATTATAAACCCGATTATAAACCTGATTATAAAATAGACCCCCGCGGTTTTGAAGATATAAAATCACAAATAAGGGAACTGGCGGCCTCATATGTGCCCGAATGGGTCTTTGATACGGAAAAGCCCGATATAGGGTCTGTGATTGCATTGCTTTTCGCAAGGCAGTTTTCGGAAACTGTAGACAGGCTTAATCAATTGCCCGAAAAATACCGTACCGAATTTGTTAATATGCTCAATATCGGATTGAATCCCGCATTTCCCGCACAGGGTGCGGCAGTAATGGAACTGTTCCGGGATACGGTTACGGGAGTAAATGTTCCCGCGGGAACGAAACTTATCGGGACAAAACAGGACGGGGAAACCACGGTTTTTGAAACGAAATCGGATCTGTGCGTCACGAATTCAAAACTTGCCGAAGTGATGGCAATTTCTCCGGAATCCGGAAAGATTGTTCCTGTCTATAACAAAGACGGCAAAGACGCGCCGGATACCTTGCCGCCTTTCAGACTTTTCGATTTCAGTGCGGAAGGTATACAGGAAAACACCCTGAAAATCTACCATCAGAGCGTGTTCGATACGGGTCGGGATGTTACCGTGTCCGTAAGAATACGGTCTGTCGGCGGGATTGATATGTCGGAGCATTTCTGTAATACGGACAAATATGTCTGGAGTTATTATGACGGCGAACAGCTGGTGCCGTTCAGTGAAGTGATACCCGGAAATGAACAGATACTGCTTAAACGTGACGGCGAAATCGGGAAAGTGAATTTAAAAACGGGCGGCATATCCGAGCGGCTTTCAACGGTCTGTTTGAAGGCTTTGGGAACGGTAAGCCATCCCGTGGAGATTCAGACACTGGAACTGTCGTCGTTTTGTGAGGGTGTGCCGCCGTCTTTTGTAATTCATAACGAATCCGAAATGGATACGGAATGTTTTATGCCGTTCGGGGAACAGGCTTCGGTATTTGATGAGTGCTATATAGCTCATGACGGAATTTTCAGCCAGCAGGGTGCGAAAGTTGTTTTGCGGTTTAATATGAGTTTCCGCGAGAAGCTTGTTACATTTACCCCTGAACAGGAAGAAGTGCAGTTAAAGATAGTGAAAAGGATTCCCAAACAGATTGTGTTTGATACGGCAAGAACCTGTGCGCAGCAGGTTGTGACAGAGTATTTTAACGGCGCCGGGTGGAAAAGACTGGTGTGTGACAGCGATCCGTCTGCTCTGTTTGACGGTCATGTTTTCGGGGATGCCGAACTGTCGTTTGAGTGCCCTGACGACTGGAAACCTATAGCAATCGGTACCGGTACTCAGCGGGTGATACGCATTCGCATATCCCATGCGGATAACTGTTATTTACAGCCGTGTCTGCATAATATGCCTGTGATAAAAAATTTGACCGTATCGTATTCCTATGGGGAAAAAGGCAGGCTTCCGCACAGACTCCGCGCCGTTACGGGTACGCAGGAACGCGATCTGATGCCCGCATTGCTTGCCGGAAAGGTTTTTACCGCCTTTTCACCGCTGCCGTACAGCGGGAACGCTCTGTACTTAGGATTTGACCGCCCGATGGGGGACGCTCCGGCAAGTCTGTTCTTTTCGGTCAGTGAAGGCGCGGATTTTTCCGGCGTTAAAATCCGCTTTGAGTATTCCTCTTCCAAGGGCTTTTCGGATTTAAGAATACGTGACGGTACAGGCGGTTTGTCTAAGTCCGGTACGGTAATGTTTGTGCCGCACAGCGACTTTGCCGCCGTTGAGGTTGAGGGAAGGACGCGTTACTGGCTGAGGATGAGCCTGTCGGGCGCTTCCGCTGGGTATCATCCGAAAATCAATAAAATCCTCACAAATGCGGTGCCTATACACAATGTCCGGACACAGCAGGAAGAACCGTTCTATATTGACGCGCCTTATGCGGGGATGTCGTTTCCGCTGTCCGCCGGCAATATTTTATCCGCACAGGTCTATGTTAACGAAAAGAATCTGTCAAGAGATGCCATGAATTCGCTTATGAAGGAACGTCCCGGGGATATCCGCGCCCGGTATGACGCATTGGGACGACCTTCGGAATTCTTTGTCAAATGGGAGGAACGTGAGAATTTTTACGGTTCCAAACCCGGAGACAGGCATTATGTACTCGACCGAATGGAAGGCAAAATCCGTTTCGGGGACGGTATAAATGTGAGAATTCCAATGTGTACGGACGCTGAGGCTTTTACTGTTCAGATAAGATGCTGTGACGGAGCGGCGGCTAACCTGCCCGAAGGCGCGGTTGACTCGCTGATGGGCAATGTCCTGTATATTGACAGCGTCTACAATCCCGAAGCAACTTATGCGGGCAGTGATATAGAATCCGCACAGCAGGCTGTCGAACGCGGGGCGGGTATTGTTAACTCAAGAAACCGCCTTGTAAGCGAAGCGGATTTCGTGCGGGAAACAAAGGCGTTTTCCGGTATGATTTCACAGGTTAAATGCGTGCCGGGACAGCTGCCCAGCGGTGTAAGGAAAGACGGCGCGTTTTCATTGGTGGTCTTAATGCGCGATTACGCGGACGGTTCTTATTCTTTTGAAGGCATACGCGACAGACTCAAGGAAGACTTGCTTAAAAAAAGTGAGGCAACGCTTACCGAAGACTGCCTTGCGGTAACCGAGCCTGTGTTTGTGACGGTCAGTGCGGATATATGGATTAAGGTAAACGACCGTTCCGAAGGATTCGGGGTTCGGGATATGATAACCGGTCTTATTGAAAGCGTTATAGAACCTGTGACTGATGTTTGCAAGATAGGGCAGTTGCCTGCCGAACGGGAACTTAAGGCATCCCTTAACCGTATAAAGGGCAGTGTGTCCGTGAATTATTTTAATGTTACGGTGCGTTATACCGATCTTAACGGAACGCATGAGTGCGAACTGTCCGCTCTTAAAGTTACCCCATTTATGCTTGGGGTGAGCGGCCGTCACAGTGTGAAGATACTTTGACGGGTTACAAAATAAACTTTTCTGACAGGGGTTTGCGGTTATGTTAAGTAATGTGAATTTAGCGGATAAGACCTATGAGGAAATATTAAGGGAGGCTATGGAGCTTATCCCTCTGTATACGCTGTATACGGATGAATGGACGAATTTTAATGCTGCCGACCCCGGTGTAACTGTACTTCAGAATCTTTCGGCGTTTACGGCTTTGCAAAGGGACTGTATAAATACCGTGAGTGATGAAATGCGTTTGAAGTTATTGGAACTGCTCGGTATTAAGCGCGGGTGTTACGCTCCGGCAAGCGTCTTGCTGCATGAGAAAAGAAGACGCGCGCTGACGCTTAAAGCCGGGACAAAGCTGTTTGCCGGGAACCAGTGCTTTGAAACACGGCAGGAAATACAGCTGCAAACTTGGGGGCTTAAAGCTGTTTATACCCAAATTGACGGTGTATACAAGGATATAACCTATCTTGTCGATGTGAATATGAACGAAAAGACAAGTGCGTATGTGTTCGGCGAACAGGCAAATGCCGGCGCGGCTGTGTACTGTGTGTTTGACGGTATTCAAACAGATGCCGCGGGTGATTTCATTATGTCTGTAAGGGTTAAGGACGGGCAGTTCCGGAATCCGTTTGAAAATCTGTCGGCAAATCTGTCCGAAGATCTGTCTAAAAAGCTGGCCGAAGAAAGCCAGTCCGGAAATACTCCCGGTAAGTGGCAGTGCTATACGGATACGGGCTGGGAAAACTTAGAATATACCGATGAAACAAGAGGCTTTCTGATAAGCGGAACCGTGAGGTTTAAACTGCCCGGGAATATTGCAAAGTGTAAGGAAACTCCCGAGCACGGCTATGCGCTTCGGTGTGTGCTCAAAGAAAACACTTATGATATACCGCCGCGAATCAGCGGTATATTCGTTA
>JAISVP010000115.1 GCA_031271475.1 Oscillospiraceae bacterium
TCTCGGCTTTGCCGAGACCACCATAGCTGTTAGAAACGACATATACCTTAAAACCGGCTTTCAACGAGTTTTTCAGCTGTGTCAGGTGTGTATTTCCAGTAGTCAATGTGACCGCTGTCAATGAAATATTTCAGACTGCGGTCTTTTGTACTGAATTCATTATTGTCAAACAGGTCGACAATAATGAGTTTTACTTTCATTTTTTCCGGAATTAGGGCTTTTATATAGACACTGGCATAACAGCCTGTTTCTACACCGTCTTTAGGTTCGGCAAGACCTGCAAGGTTAGGGGCAAGTTCTATAAATACTCCGTAATCCTCAACACTGCGGACTATACCGCTGACAGTTTCTCCGGCTTTAAACATTCCGGCATTTTCGCGCCATGTACCTAATAATTCTTTATGAGAAAGCCATACGCGGCCGTCATCCACAGCCTTTATGATAACTTTTATATCCTGCCCGACATAGAATCTGTCGGACGGATGAGATATTCTTGACACAGAAATTGCGTCAATGGGAATTAGAGACGGTACTCCGCATCCGACATCCACAAAGCAGCCGAACTGTTCCAGATGAGTAACACGGGCATCTATGACAGTACCCGCCTTCAGTGAATTAAGGCGGTTTTTTATGCAGTCTTCCTGTGCGGCACGTCTTGAGAGTATTGCTGTAGGGGTTCCTCCGTCATTTATAATATTAATAACTTTGAAACATACAGGCTTATTTACTTTTGTAATTAAAGCAATGTCCTTTGTTTCACCGGTTTCGATGCCTACCGCACCTTCTATACGCGGAATTATGCCTTTTGCACACGGTAAGTCTACGGTAATGTTATGTTCACTGTCGCATACCAGCGCACGTGCTTCCAGTATTTCACCGCGTGCCATAGCATCTTCCAGACTTACAAGTGTTTTTAACATGTTTTTGTTTTCCAAAGTGTTTATTAATTTTCCTTCCGGACTGTACTTGTTCATTTTTTCCCTCCAATGTTTTTTAACTGCATACGGTCAGTAGTTTTGCCGTTTGCACGAAACAAATATCTTTGTATTCTTTTGTTCTTGTTTTAATTACTATGTTTGTCTTAAGCATTTTATGTTTATGTTTTTCCCAACGGCGGTGATTTCGGTCGGGAATACACTGTAAGCTTGATTTTTATGCGGTTCACAGAAAAACGGAACAGTGTTGATGTAAAACCGCAATGTACCGCTTTTGACAGCATATATTCATATGTGAAAATGCGGATTGCTGCAGTTGCATGACTGCGGGCAACTTTCTCCTCGTAGAAATTGCACGGCTAAATTCAGCTGCAACCGGGAACGGTAAAAGTATAGCTTCGGTTTTAAAATGCCAGCCAGAACAGGGCATACTATAATTGTACATTATTCGTGGTCATTTGTCAATTAAAAATGTTTCCGATGTCATGTCGGTGATAAGAAAGTAGGGTTTAAGATAAAGATGTTTGAAAAATTAAAGTTAATGGAAGAAAAATACGAAGGAATAAGTCAGAAACTATCCGATCCGGAAGTCATAAGCGATAATGAACTGTATAAGCAGCTTATGAAAGAATACAAGAGTTTGTCGCCTATTATAGAAAAATACAGAGAGTATCTGGCAGCATCCGAAGATTTTAACGAGGCGAAAGAATTATTGGGGACATCGGGGATTGACAGGGATTTTCGGGAAATGGCACAGGTGCAATATGATGAGAGCAAGGCGAAAACTGAACTGTATACGGAAGAACTGAAGGTTTTGCTGTTGCCTAAGGATCCTAATGACGACAAAAACGTGATAATTGAAATACGCGGCGGTGCAGGAGGAGAGGAATCTGCACTGTTTGCAAATTCTCTTTATAGAATGTACACAATGTATGCCGAAATGAAACGCTGGAAAATGGAAGTTCTTAATATTAACCCAACGGAACTCGGCGGGATTAAAGAAGTAAGTTTCTTAATCACAGGGACAGGTGCATACTCAAGGCTTAAATTCGAAAGCGGCGTACACCGTGTACAGCGTGTGCCGGAAACGGAATCACAGGGAAGAATTCATACGTCTACGGCTACCGTGGCAGTTTTGCCGGAAGCGGAAGAAGTGGAGTTTGAAATAAATCCGGCAGAATTAAAGATTGACGTATTCAGGGCAAGCGGTGCAGGCGGTCAGCATATAAATAAAACAGAATCCGCAGTGCGTATAACACACCTGCCTACAGGCGTTATAGTGGAATGTCAGGATGAACGTTCACAGCATAAGAATAAAGATAAAGCCATGAAAGTTCTGCGTTCAAGACTTTTTGCCGAATTGCAAAAACAGCAAAATGAAGAAATAGCGTCACAGCGACGTCAGCAAGTCGGCACAGGAGACCGTTCCGAACGTATAAGGACATACAATTATCCTCAGGGACGGCTTACAGATCACCGCATAGGACTTACTTTATACAGGCTTGAAGACTTGCTTAACGGCAACCTTGACGAGGTTTTTGATGCGTTGGCAACAGCGGACAAGGCCGCACAGCTCGCCGGAGATGCTTAGGGGGTTCTGTATACAGCCGTTTCTAACGGCTGTGGTTCGGGCAAAGCCAGAACCGCACGCAAACGCGTGCGCCGATGAGGACGGGTTTCACCTGTTCGGGGCCGAAATTACTATACAGTACTTTCTGTTGAAAAGCAGGAGATTAATAAAGAAAGGGGCAGAATGTTGAATACAGAAATACTGTATCCGTGGCAGTTAAACCGTGCGGCACGGCTGCTTATGAATGGGGAAATTATCGGAATTCCCACAGAAACGGTTTATGGGTTAGGTGCGGTTGCTACCAATGAGGAAGCTGTAGGAAAGATTTTTGCCGCCAAACGGCGTCCTGCTGATAATCCGCTTATTGTTCACATTGAATCAACCTCAAA
>JAISVP010000199.1 GCA_031271475.1 Oscillospiraceae bacterium
AAAGCAGACTGAATATCTTCAGCGATATGGTTGTGTTTTCGTCTTATGCCGTGCAGGTTATAATGGCGTTTATGATGCTTACAATGATTTTTGTTCTCTTGCCGCGCGCGTCTGTTTCCGCAAAACGTGTAAATGAAGTCCTTCTTAAGAATTTAAGCATAAAGGACGGCAAGGTTGTTAAGCCGGAAACACAGACCGATATTGCCGTTGAGTTCAGGAATGTAAGTTTTAAATATCCCGATGCGGAGGATTATGTGGTTGAGGGAATAAATTTCACCGTGAAAAAAGGAGAAACTGCCGCTTTTATAGGCGGTCTTGGAAGCGGCAAATCCACAGTCGTCAATCTGATTCCGCGTTTTTACGACGCCAGCGGCGGGGAAGTGCTTGTCGACGGGGTGAACGTGAAGGAATACAACCTTCATGCTCTGCGTAATAAATTGGGCTATGTTTCACAAAAGGCCGTAATGTTCAGCGGAACGGTTGAGTCCAATATCACATTCGGTACGGAGTTTACTGCCGCAAACAGAGACGGAAGAAAGAAATCCGCACAGATAAAAAAAGCCGCTGAAATCTCACAGGCGGCGGAATTTGTGGAAAATATGGATGATAAGTACAGTTCCGCGGTTTCGCAGGGCGGCGCGAACCTTTCCGGGGGACAGAAACAGCGGCTTTCTATTGCGCGTGCTGTTTATAAAAAGCCGGAAATCAATATTTTCGACGATTCATTTTCCGCACTTGACTATAAAACTGACAGGACGCTGAGAACCGCGCTTAAAAAAGAACTTGCGGATACGACTTGTCTGATTGTTTCTCAAAGGATAGGTACTATTAAAGACGCGGATAAGATTGTGGTTCTTGACGGCGGGAAGCAGGTCGGTGCGGGAACTCATAAAGAATTGCTTGAAAATTGCGAAGTTTACCGTGAGATTGCTTACTCACAGCTGTCCAAGGAAGAATTGGAAAAAGAATTGTAAAAAAGAATTGGACTGAAAATCGGTGTGCGGTATTGTTCGGCATTGTTCGGCAATGTGCAAGGCGGTTTGCAGCGGCGGACGGCATAAATCAGCGGTTTGAAAACAGTGTGCGGTATGTGCAAGGGGATTCGCGGCGGCGTAAATCAGCGGTTTAAAAACCGTGTGCGGCGTGTGGTGCAAGGGGATTCAGCGGTTTGAAAACAGGGGGAACTATGGGCGGAAACAACAGCAGACGTGGGAACCGCGGCGGGCCGATGGGTGCTCACAATATAGGTGACAAGCCGGAAAACTTAGGGAGACCACTCGGACAGTTAGTTCGCTATCTTAAAAGGTATTTGCCGGCGATAATTGCGGCTGTGCTTATGGCGGCGGCAGGTACGGTTATACGCATAATAGGGCCCAATAAACTGCGTGAGATTACTGATATTGTTGTTGAGGGTATGGCCGGAAAGATTGATACGGATGCTGTAACCGGAATCGGTTTAATGCTTGTTACGCTGTATGCGGCAGGTTTTGTGCTTAATTATGTACAGGGCTTTATTATGAATACAGTTACCCAAAAAATCGGGTTTAGGATGAGGTCGGAAGCTTCCGGGAAAATCAACCGTCTGCCGCTTAAATATTTCGATTCCAACAGCTTCGGGGATGTTATGAGCCGCGTTACCAATGACGTTGATGCTATTTTGCAAACCCTTACGCATGGGCTGGTTCAGGTGCTTGCGGCGGTTACTATGTTTATTGGATCGCTAATAATGATGTTTTCAATTAACGTAACGATGACGCTGTCCGCTGTGGCGGCCACTGCTGTGGGATTTGCCGGAATGATGCTTATTATGGGTAAAACCCAAAAGTATTTTAAAGCACAGCAGGATCATCTGGGTGAAATAAACGGGCATATCGAGGAAATATATTCCGGGCATACGGCGGTTAAAGCATACAATGCGGAAAACAGCGCCAAACAGACATTTCGTGAGATTAATGACAAACTGAAAGTATCGGGGCTTAAATCCCAGTTTCTGTCAGGGATCATGATGCCTCTTATGATGTTTATCGGGAACCTCGGATACGTGGCGGTATGCGTTGTGGGTGCGGCAATGACATTTGACGGCAAGGTAACTATAGGTGATATTGTTGCGTTTATGATTTATATACGGCTGTTTACACAGCCGCTGTCAACGATGGCTCAGACCGGTGTGGCGCTGCAGTCTATGGCGGCGGCAGGGGAGCGGATATTTAAGTTTATGGCAGAACCGGAACTCCCCGATGACAGCAGCAATGCGTCCGTGCCTGTGGATACGGTTAAAGGTAATGTTGAATTTAAAAACGTGCGTTTCGGGTACACTAAGGAAAAAATAATTATCCGTAACTTCTCAGCCACGGTAAAAGCCGGACAGAAAATAGCAATAGTAGGGCCGACGGGCGCGGGGAAAACTACTATGGTTAACTTGCTGATGAAGTTTTATGACTTGGACGGCGGGGGAATTTATATTGACGGCGTGCCGATAAGCTCGTTAAAGCGTTCAAACGTCAGCGACTTGTTTTGTATGGTTTTACAGGATACATGGCTGTTTGAGGGTACCATTAAAGAGAATATCATATACAATAAGGAAGGTGTGACGGATAAGGAAGTCCGTGACGCCTGCAAGACTGCCGGGATTGACCATTTTATAAAAACTTTGCATTGCGGTTATGATACGGTTTTGACGGATAATGACAGTCTTTCGGCAGGGCAGAAACAGCTTCTGACGATAGCAAGAGCAATGATAGAGAATTCGCCTATGCTGATTCTTGACGAGGCGACATCTTCGATAGATACGCGGACGGAACTGCTCATACAGGCGGCTATGGATAAACTTACGGTCGGCAGGACTTCGTTTATCATAGCTCACAGACTTTCAACGATTAAGAATGCGGACTTAATACTGGTGATGAAAGACGGAGATATCATAGAAAACGGAACACATACGGGATTGCTTGAACAGGACGGCTTTTACGCACAGCTGTACAATTCTCAGTTTGACAGCCACTGAGAGTTATGCTTCCATTGACAGATTGTTTATGAATTCACGCAGGTTGGTTTTGTTGGTGAATGTGTTGGATTGGGAGATTATTCGGTTTTGCTGTTTTTTAGGAAGTCCGGAAAAATATTTGAGGGCGTGTTCGTTTTGTGACAGGGCAATTACAAACCCGGAAGACATATTGGTATCAATACTGTTATTCATAGCTGTAACTCTCCTATTGGAATTTTGATTACGAACGGGCAAAGCCCGTCCTTATCAACGCACGCAAATGCGTGCGGGTTTCGGCTTTGCCGAAACTCCAGCCGTTAGAAACGGCTGCGGGAATTTTGATTACGAACGGGCAAAGCGCCCGTCCTTATCAACGCACGCAAATGCGTGCGGGTTTCGGCTTTGCCGAAACTTCAGCCGTTACAAACGGCTGTATATATATGGTATACGGCTGTGTCTGTCCGGAACCGTATATGCATATTTTCTGTATAAACCGACAAAATATAAATAGTATTTTACAGAAGAAGTTTGCCCAGATATTACCCTGCAAATTATTTTATAGTCAAATTGCACAAAAAACACTGTGCAAATTAGTGAAAAAAGTCAATAGATATTGTATGCGGAATGTGTTATAATAGAGTGAGGAGAATTGTATCCAAAAAACAAAACAAAGCAAAAGCAATAAATGGGAGGAATTTACGCATATGGGGGTGGTTGAATGAAAAGCTTTTCATATACGGCAAGGGATGCGTCCGGTAAGACCGTCAACGGTGTGCTTACCGCGGAAACACCAATTGATTTCGAGGATAAGGTAAGAGCAAAAGGTTTGCGCGTAGTGAATTTTACGGAAAGCGATTCACAGACAAAAAAGACATTACATAAATTTAAGACAAAGGAGTTGGCGTTTAACTGCAGACAGCTCGCGGCGATGCTTACATCGGGGCTTACTCTGGTTCGTGCGCTTGATATTCTGTATAAAGAACAGCCAACCGAAAAAACAAAGCAAATTTGGCTTGATATTTATGAGAATGTGCAGAAAGGTCAGACTTTTTCGGATTCTTTAAGTATGCAGGACGGGGCGTTTCCGCCGTTGCTTATAAGCATGATTGCCGCAGGTGAGTCCAGCGGTTCGCTTGACGTGATTATGCAGCGTATGTCAGACCACTACGCAAAGGAAAATAAACTCAACAACAAGGTTAAAGGTGCAATGGTTTACCCGATTATTCTGCTCGTGCTGACCGTTGCGGTTGTTCTGGTGCTGTTTACGTTCGTTATGCCGACGTTTGCCGGGATGTTTGACAATCCTGACGATATGCCCGCGCTTACGAAAGTTATGATGGGTCTGAGCGACTTCGTCAGAACAAGATGGTATGTACTGCTGGCAATTACACTGGTGCTTGTCTTCGGGTTCACTTACGGTCTTAAAGTTCCGGCAGTCAGGATAAAATGGGACAGATTTATACTTAAAATTCCCATGATAGGGAAACTTATTGTAAAAGTCTATATAGCACGGTTTGCAAGAACCATGTCTTCGCTGTATTCAAGCGGCATACCGATGGTGGAATGTCTGCAAAGATCCTCGGCGATTCTCGGAAATGCTTATATTTTGTCTAAATTTACTGAAAATGTCATACCCGAAGTAAAACAGGGCGAACCTCTTTCTGCGGCGCTGCAAAGAGCCGACTGTTTTGAGTCAATGTTCTATTCTATTATATTTGTCGGTGAGGAATCCGGTGCATTGGACGAGATTCTTGAAAAGACTTCGGATTATTATGATGATGAATCTGACGCCGCTATACAGAGGATGGTGTCTATGCTTGAGCCGGTTATGATTATCGTACTCGGTGTTATTGTAGGTCTGGTTGTCGGATCTGTATTGCCGGCACTCTACGGTTCTTTGGACAATATTTCATAGCAAGAGGGAATTGGAAAACAAATGTAATTTATATAATGTGAAGGAGTGGTTATTGAATGTTATCATTTGACATAACGGATAGGAATATCCGCGTCGTCAGGGGTGTTGACAGCGGGAGCAAAGTGCGTGTTATCTCGGGTGCAACGCTTAACTTGGAAGAAGAGGTAATCGTAAACGGTTACGTCAGGGATGTTCCGCGTCTGGCGACACTCATTAATGATGTCCTGACGGCTAACAGAATGGTCGATAAAGACGTAATGGTATGTATCTCCTCAAACATCACTATATTTAAGGAATTGAAGGTACATAAAGCCTCAAAAGAAGCGGAATTCCAAAAAATGGTTAAGGCAGAAATGTATTCCGCGATGAATATAGACGACAGCTACGGCATAGCGTATGTTGTGGCAAATGCGGCGGCCGATGACGACGGCATGGTG
>JAISVP010000041.1 GCA_031271475.1 Oscillospiraceae bacterium
CTTTTCTAGGCAAAATTCCGCAGTAATGCTTGCGCCTTACAAGGAATTTTAACGCTGAAAAACAGAAATTTTGCTGAAAATGACACTTGCCAAAAGATATTGAACAGGCTCTAATATCCTCACAGGTAATTATACCATAAAGGCACAACCGTTGTCAATACCGTAAACTGACCGGCTGTATCAGATTTCTACACAGCCGTTTCTAACGGCTATGGTCTGGGCAAAGCCCAGACCTCGCACGCAAATGCGAGCGTCGATGGGAACTTCGCTTAGCGAAGTTCCCGATCGAAATTACTGTATTAGACAGTCTATAAAAAGTCAAACCGCTGTATATTGAACCGTTTCTGCACAAGAGTTACTTAATTTGTTCAAAACTTACAAAAACCCAGTTAAAAATTTGTGCAACTTTACCTCTTGACAAAGCGCGGTTAAAGTTGTAAACTTATAGTAGGGTTACACGTGTAGACATATATCTTGGAAGGAGTGACAATATGAAGAAAAAAATATCAATCACCGATTCAGAACTTGAAATCATGAAAGTGCTTTGGGAATTGGAGGAGGCGACTTCATCTGAAATTTTTGAGGCTCTTGACAAAAACCGAAGTACGCTTAAAACCTTGCTTTTACGTCTTGTTCAAAAGGGAATGGTTGGATATGAGGAAATAACCTCACGGATATACCGCTATATCCCTCTTGTCTCCCGTAACGATTACATCAGCTACAGCCGCAAGAGTCTTATTGAAAAAGCATTTGACGGTTCGGCTCAAAAAATGCTGCTGAATTTTGTAAAAGAGGAAAAGATTACAAAAGAAGAATTAGAGAATCTCATTAAAAATCTTTAAGAAAGGAAGACCGTAATTATGAATATATTTTACAGCGTCAGTGAATTCATTTCTCCGGTTTTCTACACCTTGCTGTTTATGTCGGCGACTGCGCTGTTCATAGGCATTGTTGTGATGGCTTTAAATAAATTCACTGATAAAAAAATCTCACCGTCTTGGAAAAGAGTGTTATGGCTGTGCGTTCTTGCAGCATTGCTGATACCGTTCAGACCGGCAAGTCCCGCATCAGTTTCCGGTTTCATAGAACCTATCAAAGAAGTATCATACCGTCAGGAATACGCCGAAGCATTGAACAGACTTGACCGGATTATGGAATCGAACATTAACGGCAGCACGGACGAAGGCGAACATAATGTGAACATATCCTCAGTTCAGGAAGAGGTTAACCGGCTGGAACTGAAATCGTTAATTTTCGATACTGCGTTACCGCTTATTTGGCTTACCGGAGTAATTGCGGTATCCTTATATCTGGTCATCATGAAAACAAGGCTCTGTGTACTCCTGAAGAAAAACAGAATCAGTGTTCCGTATGCCCGATATTACCGTCTTCTTAAATCTGCCAAAAAAGAACTGAATATTAAGCGGCATTTCAGAATCATATTTCAGGATTTCATAAAGTCTCCTGCGTTAATCGGAGTTTTTAATCCTCAGATTGTTCTCCCGGAATATACGTTGGATATGAACGAGCAGGACGTAAAATATGCCATACTGCATGAACTTTCCCACTACAAAAGGCTTGACACGGTTTTGAACGGACTGTTGCTTGCTTTATATGCGCTGTACTGGTTTAATCCTGTAATATTATACTTTTTCAAGTTTATAAGACAGGATATCGAAATGGCAAATGATGAATATGTATTAAAATCCATAGGTCAGGAGCATCAGAAAAGTTACAGTCTGGCTCTTATAAATATGCTCGGACGGATGGGAAAAATTCCGCTCACTACGGAAATTTTGTGTATGGCTGATACCTCAAAAAATATAGAAAGGAGAATTAAAATGATAAAATTAAATAAAATATTCACAAAGAACAGACTTATTATCGGCAGTGTTTCCATCTTACTGATTATATTGATTTCACTGCTGTTTCTTACGGGAAAGCCGCAGGGTGCTGATACGGCTGAGTCTGATCCGGATACCGGTATTTCTGAAGGTTACGAACCGATAGCGAATACCGATCTTATGTACGGCACATATAACTTATTGAAAACGCTTGACTTGAATGACAAAATCAAAGTTCCTGAAGAAACTGTTTTGTCTTTAAAATTAACCGCAGATAACACTTATGAGTTGGTTTTCGCGAACGGAAACAGAAGCTATGGCAGCATTGAAGAGTTATCGGATGAAATTTTAGGGAATGAAGTATGGGAATATAGTCTGAGAGACGACAGAAACGATTATGAACCAAGCTATAATTTTATGCTGAAAAGGGAAAATGACGGTACGGTATGCGTTCTTATGATACCGCAGGGCGTAGGCGATAATTCATGGGTAGAAACTGCCGATTTTTGGATTTTCAAAAAAGGTTCGCAGTTACCTCCGCGAAATTCTCCGAAATCAGAGGAAAATTTACTGTTCCGGAATGAAGAAAGAACCGCACGGCAGCGCGGAATATCATCCAAAGAGTCTTCCGTCAATACTGCTGCCCCGACTTTTGATAACACTGACAAAAAAGAGTCTTCCGCCAGTACTTCTGCGTCAGCTTTAAACAGCACTGCCAAAGAAGAGTCTGTTTCCAATTCTGCCGTGCCGCCGTTAAATACTGTCGATATCGCAGGAACATGGGTAGGACTGTATGGAGATGAGCGGGGGTTTAAATTCGGATCTTTTTCCGTTGAAGAAAGGAGAGCGTATTTGGATCTGATCAGAACCAGCCCGGTGCCGTTGCTTACTTTTGAATTTAAAAAAGACGGCACTTTTTCGCAGAGTGTGGGAACTGATGTAAATGACGGAAAATATGAAATCCTGCCGGGCGGGTCATATAAGTTGACATCTCCTGACTACAACGGTAATATACTAACGGCATTCATTCATGATAACGGTACAATGACATTTAACGTAGATTTTCAATTAGTTAAAATAAGCTAAAAGTATGTGCTTAAAGGTTTTTGATTGCCTTAGAGCCAGTTCAATATCTTTTTGTGATTGTGCTTT
>JAISVP010000188.1 GCA_031271475.1 Oscillospiraceae bacterium
ATGAGGCGTTTGCTGCTTGCACGAGACTTACAAGCATAGAAATACCCGACAGTGTTACGAGTATCGAAAAGTAGGCGTTTTATAATTGCGAAAGTCTTACGAACGTAACAATCTCTAACGGCGTTACGAGTATTGGGGACAGTGCGTTTGAGGATTGCGAAAGACTTACAAGTATAACCATCCCGGACAGCGTTACGAGTATTGGGGATGGTGTGTTTTCCGGTTGCACAAGCCTTACAAGCATAGAAATACCCGACAGCGTTACAAGTGTTGGCGGCCGTGCATTTCGGGACTGTACGAACCTTACAAGCATAACAATTCCGGACAGCGTTACGAGTATTGGGGATTATGCATTGGGGTACTATTATGACATGTGGGATTATATAAAAATTGATAATTTCACAATTCACGGTTACTCCGGTACCGCCGCTGAAACCTACGCAACCGAAAACGGGTTTGAGTTTGTTTCGCTTGGCGACAAGCCGCAAGTCATTCCCGGTGATGTTAACGAAGACGGCGAAGTTACAGTTGCGGACGTTGTTGCGCTTGCAAGCTTCCTGCTTGATGAAAGTGCCGCAATTAATGCGGAAGCCGCCGATGTCTACGCTGACGGCAAAATTGACGCTAAAGATTTAATGTATATTGTTCTGTCACTGAGAGGTAAAATTCCGGCGTTGGGGTGATTGACACAATTTAACCAAGCTAAAGGCATCATTCTTTGCGGGATGGTGTCTTTTTGTTGGAATTCCCCGGCTAAATTCCCGCGGGCAAAATCCTTCCCGATTTACGTACGGGGTTATCTCTGAAACAGGATGCAAATGCGATGCACTGGGTCTGACGACCGAAACAGACGGCGAATATTAAACGTAAGACTTCGTTTGCCGTTTAATATCTGTGGGTTTATGCTGCCGCCGCGGTTCTGTAGAGAAATTTGTTGACAAATGATTAATAATGTGGTATATTATTATATGGAAATCTAAACAGTTTAATTGACATCATTTTTCTTATTTGTTTCAGAAAGAAGGCGTTGGCATAAATGAAAAAGTTCTTTAAAATAATGTTTTCAAAGTTTTGGAAGTTAGCGGAACTTAATTTGTTGTTCGCGGTATGCTGCTTACCTATTGTGACGGCAGGTCCGGCAATTTCAGCAGTGTTTACGGTTACGCGTAAGTTTGCTGATGAGATGCCGATATTTATTTGGACGGAGTTTTGGGCTGCTTTTAAAAAGCATTTCAAATTATCGGTGCTTATTGGCATAATTGGGCTAATTGAAATGTTTTTTTCATTTTTCAGTGCCGCCTTATATCTGCAAATCGCTAAGACATCGGGAAGTACAGTATGGTACGTACTTTTTGCGGTGTCGGTAAGCATTGGTCTTATGTTTATAATCACGAATTTTTATGCATATTTGTTATGTGTTTCTGCGAACATTCCATTTAAGGATATTATGAAAGATGCATTTATTCTGACGGCTGTATCAATCAGCAAAAACATTCTTACTTTATTTATAAGCATATTGGTTTGTTTTTGTATGGTATTACCGATTTTATTGACAGGTAATCTGACTTTTTCTATTTTTTTTCTTTTTGCACCGTTTTCATTTCTTGCACTGTATATTTGTTTCAGGTGTTATCCGCAGATTGAAAAATATATTATTGAGCCGTATTATAACAGCCGCGGTGAAAAATCTCCCGCACAAATCCGCCATGAAGAGTTAGAAAATGAAAAAAATATTTTTGACGACTAAAAAAGTTGCACGTTTGCGTGCAACTTTTTTGCAGTATAAGTGTATTATTAGAGGACGTTAACGGTGACAAAGCTCTGGTGTTGCCATACATCATCACTGTTCATGTCATACCGACGTCAGCAAATGACATGAAAAACCGCAGTTTTAAAATTAGAGAAGGAGATCAAAAAATGACACTTAAAGCAAAAGACAAACGCATTGACACGGTAGAGATTCATCACCTGTTCAGTGCGGACGAGCATTACGCAGATACAATTACAATTGAAGTTGACAGAATGTATGGGGAGTTGGATTTAGGCGAATGCCTTTTTATTATGAAAGGCGTCAACGCTAAAACGCAACAGTATGAACAGGTACTTGACAAAAAAGTAGAGGATAAGAAAATCATACTTACTTGGGGTGTTTCTAAAGGATTTACGGCAGTTCCGGGTTTGCTTGAATTGGAATTACGCGGAGTTTCCCAAATAGGTGATGAAGAAATACTTGTTATAAAATTCGCAATGAATCCGGTGACGGTGGCGGGACTTAAAGAAGGCAAGGGCGGTCCTACAATCAATTATATTAATGATGCAGTTAACAATTTCTTTATGAATATGTCAGACGTGCCTTTTTTTAAGATTATGACACAGGCTCAGTATGACAGTTTACAAAGTACTGCACCAAGTATTTTGTACGTAATTGTGGGGTGATAATATGGTATTGAATGAAGCAGAAAATGTAATAGCAGGAGATGAGGAAGCAGATTTGGTATACTGCAACGGAGAAATAGTTTGGGAACGTAAATATGGCTGGCTGTACAGTATTGAAGGCAGCGCAGTCAGACTTCTTGAATATGTCGGCGGCGGCAGCGATGTAACTGTTACAGCACCAAGTAAGATAAAAAGCCGTCCTGTAATGTATTTTGGACCTGTAAACCCGAGAACAGACCAGCATCCGGTAAATCCTTATCACTACGATTCTCCGAACGGAGAAACATATGCAATCCGCCGCCTTATAATTCCTGACAGTATAGTGAGAATTGAAAAAATGGCAATGCGTAATGCAAACAGACTAACATCGGTTGTACTTGGCAACGGAGTAACACACATAGAATTCGAAGCGTTCACTGGACTGCAAACCATTACGGAATTAACTGTAGGCAGAAGTGTCAGGCAAATCAGAGAAAAGGCATTCTATTTTGCAATGTCAAGTTTTTCTAAACAAACAGAATTAGACCTTGGGGACAGTCTTTTAGCAATCGAAAAGCAGGCTTTCTTTGCATGTTATTTTAAGAAGTACATTCTTCCTGATACGCTCAATGTCATTGGCGCTCAGGCATTCATGAAAAACATCTATCTTGAGGAAATTTATATTCCACCCAGTATAGCCTCTATAGGAAGCATGGCTTTTAGTGAATGCCATTCCTTAAAAAGGATGCTGTTCCCTAGAAGACTTTTATCATACTATCCAGCATCTGTGCTGGGGGTTCCGTCAAGCGTAATTGTTCCCTATTGATACAGTAATTTCTATCACGAACGGGCGCGAAGTTCTCATCGAAATTACTATACGGGGAACTGTCAAATCTATGGTAATTTAAACTCTCCAAACCGGTCTATGCCGTCAATACAGTATTTCCAACGGAAAATACTGTATTGACGGGCGGTTTTTTAGCAGCTGTTAATTTGTAACAGTTTCCTTTATTCCGGTTGCAAGACCGGCTAAACTTGCTATTTCACTTGGAATAATGATTTTTGTTGCTTGCCCATCAGCAGCTTTTGCAAATGCCTCAAGAGATTTTAATGCTATTATATTCTCTTGTGGATTCGCTGTATTTAACTTTACAATACTGTCTGCCAAAGCTTGCTGTACCAATAATATAGCCTTAGCTTCGCCTGTTGCTTCAAGGATTTTCTTTTCCCTGTTACCGTCGGCTTGGAGGATTAAAGCTTGCTGCTCAGCCTGCGCACGGAGGATTTCGGATTGCTTTTCAGCTTCTGCACGAAGGATTTTGGATTCTTTTTCACCTTCCGCAACAAGAATTTTCTCACGTCTTTCACGTTCGGCTTTCATCTGTTTTTCCATTGCCTCAAGTATTTCACGCGGCGGCAGAATGTTTTTAAGTTCAACCCGATGAACCTTAATACCCCAACGGTCTGTTGCTTCATCAAGAATTGCGGTGATTTTGTGGTTTATTGTATCTCTTGAAGTCAGTGTCGCATCCAGTTCAAGGTCGCCGATAATATTACGCAAAGTAGTAGCCGTTAAATTTTCAATTGCCAACAGCGGACGTTCCACTCCGTAAGTGTACAGCTTCGGCTGGAGAACCTGATAGAACAAAACTGTATCAATTTTCATTGACACATTATCTTTAGTAATTACATCTTGCGGACGGAAGTCAATTACATTTTCTTTAATTGATACTCTGTTAGAAATCCTGTCAATAAACGGCACTAAAAAATGTATACCCGTATG
>JAISVP010000202.1 GCA_031271475.1 Oscillospiraceae bacterium
CGTTCCAATTCATTTTTCAGTTTCCCTGTACCTGCAATAAAAAGCTCGCAGTTGCGGACATTTTTAAATGATTCAATCAAAACATTTAAACCTTTGTAATAGACCAAACGTCCCACAAACAGTGCCTTTTTGTTTTTTTTTAGCCATAAATTATCCTCTAAAACGGGCATGAATTCATCCATATCCTCATATGTTGGAATATCAAGACCGTACGGAATAACGTGGCATTTTGACTTATACGGCCGGAGATATTCCGAGCTTGTTATATGCCGCTGTGTTGCGGTTACAATTAAGTCCGCTCTGTAAAGCAGTCTGTCCATAATTGGGCGGTAAAAAAACATAAGTTTCTTCTGTCTGACTATATCACTGTGCCAGCTTATGATAATTTTCCCTTTGGGTTTCGCAAGCAAACAGGCAATATCTGCCAGCGGAAACGGCAAATGAATATGAATTATATCCGCATCCTTTGATTTGAGTTTAAACTCATTTATGAATGAAAGCGATAACGGCATAGAAAGGAATGTCCCGAATGAATCACATCGGTTAACCAATACGCCTCCATCGGTAATATCAGTCACCGCAGCACCTTTTTTCTGGCATACAAGAACTTCAAGTTCTGCTTTCTCGTTTAACCCTTCGGCAAGTCCTTTGACCACATTCTCAATACCGCCGATATGGGGCGGATAAAATTTTGAAACCAATAATATTTTCATAGCTCACCTTCTAAATTATTGCCATAGAGTCTCCGAAACTTAAAAAACGGTATTTTTCATGTATTGCGGTTTTGTATGCGTTCATAGTGTTTTCATATCCCGCAAACGCACTTACAAGCATAATGAGTGTGCTTTCCGACAGGTGAAAATTGGTGATTAACCCGTCAATACATTTGAATTCATACCCCGGATAAATAAAAATATCTGTATAGGCACTGCCGGGTTTTATTCCGGTGCCGGGCGTAAAACTGCTTTCCAATGTTCTGCAGGCAGTGGTGCCGACAGCTATTACACGTCCGCCGTTTTGTTTTGTTCGGTTGATTTTATCTGCTGTTTCTGCGGATATACTGTAGTATTCCCGGTGCATTTTATGATCTTCAATATTATCTGCTTTTACAGGACGGAACGTACCAAGTCCGACATGAAGTGTTATAAATGCAGTACCGATACCGCAAGCCCTCACTTCGTCAAGAAGATCCGGTGTAAAATGCAGTCCGGCAGTCGGCGCCGCGGCCGACCCCGCAATGCCCTGTGCATAAACGGTCTGGTAACGGTTTTTGTCTTTTAAAGGTTCGGTAATGTACGGAGGTAAAGGCATTTCCCCTATTTCATCAAGAATATCAAAAAAATCCCCCTCACAATTAAAATGCACCACTCTGTTGCCGTCAGGCTTTACTTCCAAAACATCAGCAGTAACAAAACCGAAAACAACCTGTGTTCCCTGCTTTACTTTTTTCCCCGGCTTACAGATTACTTCCCAATTCCCGCCGCCTAATGCTTCAAGCAGCAGGAATTCCACATCGGTATCTCCCGCTCTTCCCTTTAACCGTGCGGGCAGTACTTTGGAATTATTCATGACCAATAAATCATTTTTTCTAAAACAGCTGCATAAATTATAGAAATGATCATGCGTAATGTCCCCTGTCTGCCTGTCAAGCTTTAACAGTCTGGAATTTTTTCTTGTTTCCAACGGAGTTTGTGCTATCAGAGTTTCCGGCAAATCATAATAAAATTCTGTACGTTTCATAATAAGTGCAACACCTCATCAGGGATTTTTTTGTTCCTCAAAAAAACTATTTTAACATATTACAGTAAGTTTGTCAATAAGGGTTGACAAATGATTTTAATTATGTTAAAATAAACTATCTTTACAATGGAGGAAAAAAATGAAACAGTATAAGGTAGGAATAATAGGTGCTACAGGAATGGTCGGCCGCAGGTTTGTGACTTTATTGGCACAGCATCCTTGGTTTGAGATTAATGTCCTTGCCGCATCAGAAAGAAGTGCGGGCAAAACTTATAAAGATGCTTTGGGGGCAAGATGGAATCCCGAACTTGAAAAATTCGGCAATACTGTTATGTATGACGCTAAGGCAGATATGAAAAAAATTGCAGAAATGACCGACTTCGTATTCTGCGCCGTAGATATGGGAAAAGATGATATAAAAGCACTCGAACTCGCGTATGCTAAACTTGAATGCCCCGTAATTTCCAACAATTCAGCACATAGAGGGACACCTGACGTGCCGATGATTATCCCGGAAATAAATCCGGAACATACAGAAATAATTCATGCACAGCGCAAACGTCTGGGAACAAAAAAAGGGTTTATAGCAGTAAAATCCAACTGTTCCATACAAAGTTATGTTCCGGCTGTACATCCGCTCAGACATTTCGGGGTCACCGACATTTTAGCCTGTACATATCAGGCAATTTCGGGTGCGGGCAAGACTTTTGAACAGTGGCCGGAAATGATTGACAATGTGATTCCTTTTATTGGCGGCGAAGAAAAAAAATCTGAACTGGAGCCGCTGAAAATATGGGGTAAAATCAATGGGAATGAAATCGTTAACGACGGCTCTGTATCTATCACTGTGCAATGCCTGAGAGTGCCTGTAAGTGACGGGCATACGGCGGCTGTGTTTGTTAGATTTAAAAATCCTCCGTCTAAAGAGGAAATACTTAAACTGTGGAAAGAATATCCTGCACAGTCCGGATTGCCCAGTGCTCCGAAACAGTTCCTTAATTACTTTACGGAAGATAACAGACCTCAGGCAAAGCTTGACAGAGACTTGGAAAACGGCATGGCTGTCTCTATCGGACGGCTGCGTGAAGATTCACAGTACAGCTATAAATTTGTATGCCTTTCGCATAACACTCTGAGGGGTGCGGCAGGCGGTGCTGTGCTTATGGCGGAGCTTCTGGCCGAGCAAGGATATTTACAGTAATTTCGGTCCCGAACGGGCGAAGCCCGTTCTCATTTGCGCACGCATTTGTGTGCAGGTTTCGGCTTTGCCAAAACCATAGCCGTCAGAAACGGCTATATATACTGTTTTACTGTGTAAAACAGCAGTGTGTTTCGCAAGAAGAAACGCACCGGACACGCAGTGTTCGAGCAAACGCCGTTGCTTTGCTACGGCGTTCAAGAGTATAACTAAAGAGGGGACACAAATATGAGTAACACAGTATTTACCGGGGCGGGGGTTGCAATTGTCACACCAATGAATCCGGACGGTTCAATTAATTTTGAACAGTTAGCAAGTAATATAGAACATCAGATAGAAAACTCTACAGACGCAATTGTTGTATGCGGAACAACAGGTGAACCTTGCACCATGTCAGATGATGAACATATTGAGTGCATACGCTTTACTGTGGAGAAAGTGGGCAAAAGAGTGCCTGTTATTGCAGGTACGGGCAGCAACGATACAAAATATTCCGCAAAGCTTTCAAAAACCGCACAGGATTTAGGTGCGGACGCCCTGCTGATTATGACGCCGTATTACAATAAAACTTCACAAAGCGGCCTTGTAAAACACTTCGGATATATTGCGGATGCCGTGCAAATTCCGATAATCCTATACAACATACCCGGTCGGTCAGGCATTAATATTGATATACCCACTTACGGAAAGCTTGCGGCATATAAAAACATTACGGCAGTGAAAGAAGCTTCGGGCAATATTTCGTATGCCGCAAAACTTTTTGCGCAATACGGCGACAGATTCGATGTTTACAGCGGTAATGACGATATAATTGTTCCTATAATGTCTTTAGGCGGAAAGGGTGTAATATCTGTTCTTTCTAACATACTGCCGCAGGAAACACATGATATGACGCAGTTTTGCCTTGACGGTGACTTTAAGTCCGCAGCTTCTTTACAGTTGAAGTATCTGGAACTTATTAACAGTTTGTTTATTGAAGTAAGTCCGATTCCTGTTAAATATGCTATGAACTTAATGGAATTGAATGCTGGTACGCTCAGATTGCCGTTAACTGAGATTTCTGACGAAAATGCTGCGATTTTGAAATTCTCAATGGAAAGGGCAGGGATATTAAACAGTTAATATTCACTTATAAACTGCAAATTCGCTTGTTCGGGAAATTAAGACTGGCTCTGAATCAGGAAATCAAAACTGCGGCGAAAAGGAGACCTAAATGAAAGAATTAAAAATAGTCATCAGCGGTGCAAACGGAAGAATGGGCAAAAGACTCTATAACCTCATATCGGAACGTCACGATTGTAAGGTTATTGCCGGAATAGATATTAAAACCGGACAGTATGCGGATTTTCCTGTTGTTAACACCCCGGCTCTCTTACAGGAACTGAATATGTCTGACTTTGTAATTATTGACTATTCTCACCCTAATTCTTTAAAACCGCTGTTACAGTATGCTTTAGCCACGGGCACCCCGCTTGTGCTTGCCACTACAGGGTACAGTGACCTCCAAATTGCTGAAATAAAAAAAGCCGCGCAAACTATTCCCGTATTTTTCACTTTTAATATGACCCTGGGCATTAACCTGCTGACAGGACTTGCAAAAAAAGCTGCAGAAGTTCTTTATGAAAGGGGGTTTGATATCGAAATTGTGGAAAGACATCATAACCAAAAAGTTGATGCACCCAGCGGTACTGCATTAATGCTTGCTGAAGCTATTAATGACAGTATCGGAAATACATGCCGGTATACATATGATCGCCATGCAATGAGAAAAAAACGCGGCAGGGATGAAATCGGATTGCACGCAATACGCGGCGGTACTATTGTCGGTGAACATGAAGTCGTTTTTGCCGGGAATGATGAAATAATTACCCTTTCTCATTCCGCAAGTTCTAAAACTGTTTTTGCCGTAGGGGCAGTAAATGCCGCACTGTTTATATCAGATAAACAGCATGGACTGTTCGATATGAACAGTATTGTTAATAATTAATTCCGGCGGATGTTATACTCATCCCACCGTGCCGGTAACGTTGAGCAAAGGAGAAATTTTTTATGCTGATCAATTACAAAACACAGGGGGTATGCCCCGATCAAATCAATATTGAAGTTCAGAACGGAATCGTTAAAGAGGTGCAGTTCAGAGGCGGCTGTAACGGAAACTCCAAAGGAGTTGCGGAACTTGTAAAAGGTATGAAAGTTCAGGACGTAATATCTAAGCTTGAAGACATACGCTGCGGGAGCAGAGCTACTTCGTGTCCCGCTCAGTTGGCTAAGGCTCTTAAAGAAAACATATAATATCCAGAAACAGGTGATTATTGGATATCCTGCAATCAAAACGGTTAATCCGAACCCATTAGGAACTGTCGGTAAATAAGTTGACTGTGTTTGCCGACAGTTTCTTAACTGAACTTGCGAAGTCCTATAATGTTATTCTTCATACATCAATTTCGATTGAGAACGGTCTAAGCCCGTCCTCATCGCCGCACGCATTTGCGTGCGGGTCTCGGCAAAGCCGAGACCATAGTCGTTAGAAACGACTATATAGGTGTTGATGCCGAAAACGGACACACTCATTTGCAATCTTTTTTAGAAAACGGTCGTAATTTTTTAAAAAAAGGTATTGACAATCATGATTTTTTATAGTATAATAAATGGTGTTCGGTTTCACTGTTTGTATATTGGGATATAGCCAAGCGGTAAGGCAACGGACTTTGACTCCGTCATTGCGATGGTTCGAATCCATCTATCCCAACCACTCCCACAAAAACACACGGAATTTCCGTGTGTTTTTGTATATGAACGTAATGCGTACACGATTTATAAGCATATTCCAAGGTTAAGCGGAGTAAACAGTGAATGGATTTCGGGAAAGAAATTTTAAGAACCGATTAAGGTCAGCGTTAAAGAAAACGAAAATACTGACTACTGATGTCACACTTCCCGCGTTGCCGTTTAGTGTGCTTACGCCTCTATAAAAACAGATTTCTAAAAGCACTTGACTTTGCAATAAATTTAAGTTATAATGAGTGTGTGGCTATAATTTTTATGGAGGGGATAGAAATGAAAAAAATTAAAAAATTGCAGGGTATCCTGATCTCGGCGTTGGTTTTTACTTTAGTGTTAACGGGATGCAGCAGTATTTCCGAAAATTACTCTGACGGAACGGATATAATAAAACTGTCCGAAGAAGATGCGGACGATACGCTTGCGTCTTGGATTAAGAAACTCAATCCAAAACGTTATGACCCGCCTGTGGATTTAGATACCACGGATAAGTATATTGAAGAATTACCTGATATTGATACCACGTTTAAGTTCTCCGTCACAGGCAATCGGTTGGTTAATGTTGAGATTTGGGCTTCTACAGAAAAATCCGGAGAGGGTAATGACGGTTGGATAAATCGGGTGGCAGAGAGTTTCAACAATCAGAATTATACACTTGCTGACGGTCGGACCGTATCTGTTTCGATCCGATCAATAGATGCAGGGAACTCACTTGACTATATTACAAAAGGTAAAAATATTCCGGACGCTT
>JAISVP010000049.1 GCA_031271475.1 Oscillospiraceae bacterium
ACCCGTGCTATTTCGGTACAAACACAAAAAGCAGGGACAAGCTTATAACGAATAAAATGGGACTGGATCAGATTCCAAGTGTGCTGGGCGTTGATTCTTTAGGATTTTTAAGCATAAAAGGCATAAAAACAATTGCCCAAAAGGATCATTGCAAGTTTTGTACGGGCTGTTTTACGGGAATTTACCCCATTGACGTACCGCAGGAAATTCCCGTAGACAAATTCAGCATGAAGATAGGGGAAACAGCAGTGCCGGATGTTGACTGGCAGCAAAGCCTGCCGTAAGTTCGCCGTTTCCGGCGGCTGCGGTTTCGGCTTTGCCGTTGCAAACACACACAAACGCGCACACCCATTGCCGCTGAAATTTTTTTGAGTGCAATGCGGTCACAAACAACAACAGGAGAAACAAAGTATGGAAAGTATGAACGAAAGTTACAGAAGTGCAGGAGTAGACATCACGGCGGGATATAAAGCGGTTGAACTTATAAAGGCACATGCGGCAAAGACGCTTACTCCGGGAGTTTTAACGGATCTTGGCGGTTTCGGGGGACTGTACGAGCCCGATATTGCCGGAATGGAACACCCGGTGCTTGTATCGGGAACCGACGGTGTGGGAACGAAACTTAAGCTTGCGTTCATATTGGAAAAGCACGATACAGTCGGAATTGACTGTGTCGCTATGTGCGTTAACGACGTTATATGTTCCGGAGCAAAACCGCTCTTTTTTCTGGACTACATCGCGGCGGGAAAGAACTATCCGGAAAAAACCGCGGCAATCGTTTCGGGAATTGCCGAAGGCTGTATACAGTCCGGATGTGCGTTAATCGGCGGGGAAACAGCGGAGCATCCGGGACTTATGCCGGACGACGAATACGACCTTGCGGGGTTTTGCGTAGGCATTGCCGATAAAGACAGACTGCTTAAAAGTGACAGTCAGAAACCCGGAGATGTTCTGATTGCGTTAAAGTCAAGCGGATTGCGTTCCAACGGGTTTTCGCTTGTCCGGAAAATATTCAAAATGAACAGACACTCACTTGAAATGGACTGTGACGAACTGGGCGGAACAATAGGCGAATGTCTGCTCACACCCACGAGAATATATGTTAAACCCATACTGGAACTGTTGGGGAAAGTGAATGTAAAAGCCATAACCCATATAACAGGGGGCGGTTTTTACGAAAATATCCCGCGTCAGCTGCCGGAAGGAATTACGGCGGCAATCGACAGCGCGGCATTGCAGATTCCGCAGATTTTCACACTTATAGCAAGACTGGGCAACGTATCCCAGAAGGATATGTTCAATACTTTCAATATGGGAGTGGGCATGACCGTAAGCGTAAGCAAAAACGACGCGGACAAAACGCTTGCAATACTGAATAACGCGGGCGTGCAGGCGTATATCATGGGTGAGTTAAGACGCGGAAATGAAGGGGTTGTGTTAAAATAAAAAATATAACGGTATTGGTTTCCGGCGGCGGAACCAATTTGCAGTCCCTGATTGACGCACAGAACACAGGAACAGTCCGCAGCGGCAAAATAGGTCTTGTAATCTCCTCTAAGCCGGATGCGTATGCGGTATCAAGAGCAAAAAAGCACGGTATCCCGGTGAAAACAATTGATAAAAAAGCATTGGGAATGCAGGAGTTTACCGGGCGGTTACTGGAAATCCTAAGGGAAGAAAACCCGGATTTAATAGTGCTTGCGGGATTTTTGGTTGTCTTAAGCGAGGAAGTTACAAGTGCATACCCGAATAAGATTATTAATGTGCATCCGTCACTTTTGCCGAAGTTTTCGGGAAAAGGCTATTACGGGCTGAAAGTTCACCAAGCAGTGATTGAAAGCGGTGAAAAAGTTACCGGAGCAACGGTTCATTACGTCAATGAAGTGTGTGACGGCGGTGCGGTCATTTTGCAGAAGGAAGTCCCGGTGCTTAACGGTGATACGGCAGAAATCCTGCAAAAACGCGTTATGGAACAGGCGGAACAGGTAATTTTGCCCGAAGCGGTTGAAAAATTAACATCAGAAAATTAGCGGCAGTATTTTCAAAAGAAGATACTGCCGCTTTGGGAGAATAAACCGAAATGAAAATACATATTTATGACAGTCTGCCGTCAACAAATACACTCGCAAAAGAAATTGCCGCAAAGGGTGCGGAAAGCGGCACAGTAATCGTTGCAAAGCGGCAGACTGCCGGGCGCGGACGCTACGGAAAAAGCTTTTATTCGCCCGAAGGCGGGATTTATATGAGTATCATACTTAGCACCGCAGAGCTTAAGTTAACGGATATTACGGACATCACAAGGCTTGCGGGCATTAAAACCGCACAGGCAATAGAAACCGTAACGGGCAGAAAACTTACGGTAAAAGGCATTAACGACTTAATGCTTGACGGCAGAAAGATCTGCGGCATTCTCACAGAAACAGTCACTTCCCCGGACGGTAAAATAGACTGGGTGGTAATAGGTATAGGAATCAACGTAATGCGGCAGGATTTCCCGGATGATATAAAAGACATCGCAGGAGATTTACACGGTGACGAACTGTTAAAAGCCCGGATTATTCAGAGCCTGTTCAATATCTTTTTGTAATTGGGCTTTTTGGTAGATTTTTGGATTTTCTAGGCAAAATTCCGCAGTAATGCTTGCGCCTTACAAGGAATTTTAACGCTGAAAAACGGAAATTTTGCTGAAAATGACACTTGCCAAAAGATA
>JAISVP010000070.1 GCA_031271475.1 Oscillospiraceae bacterium
ATGAGGCAATGGAAAACGCAAAATTAATCGAAGAAAAATATACCGGCTTGCTGCAATCGGCAAGGGAGGAATCCGCCGATATTGTCAAAGCCGCTACCCAAAAGGCACAGCTGCGTTCCGATGACATCATAAGTGAGGCAAAGACGGAAGCCAGCAATGTTATGATACGTGCAAACGAAGAAATTGAGCGTGAGAAAAGACGTGCAAAGAAGGAAATCCGCACCGAAATTTCGGAAATTGCCGTTATGGTCGCGGAAAAAGTTGTGGGCAGGGAAGTTACTGATGCCGATCAGTTCAGACTGGTGGACGAGTTTATTGACAATGTGGGTGATTTAGTATGAATGCGGCAGTGAAAATGTATGCGGATGCGTTGTTTGAACTGAGCCTTGAAAAAGGTGTTCTTTCCGATACTTATGCAGAAATCAATGCTTACGGCGATGTTTTGGCTGAACACCCCGGTTTTTTGAAATTGATTGCCGCACCGACAATCGGTATGCCGGATAAGATTTTGTCCGTTAAAAAGGTATTCCCGGACAGTGGAATTTGCCGTGATTTTTTGTGCCTGCTTACGGAAAAACGCAGGATCTTCGCGTTTTCGGCTATCTTAAAGCATTTTAATGAATGTTACGACAGCCATATGCGAATACTGAATGTGACCTGTACGGTCTCCAAACCGCTTACAGCCGAACAAAAGACACGCCTTACCGAAAAGCTATCGGAGAAATCCGGAAAGACTGTAAAACTTACCGAAATCATTGATGAAACTATCCTCGGCGGTATTATCGTTGACTACGGGAACACAAGAATAGACAGCAGTATTAAAGGAAAATTGGACAAAATAGCCGTACAAATGAAAAACACTTAAAGTTCACAGTCTGCCTGCGGCTTAAAATTATAGAGGAGAATATAGGATATGACTCTGCGTCCTGATGAAATAACCACAATTATTAAACAGCAAATTGAGAACTACAATTCCAAGATAGAACTTGACGATATCGGTACCGTAATAACTGTCGGAGACGGTATTGCGGGCGTTCACGGACTTGAAAAATGTATGTCCGGTGAACTTTTGGAATTTGAAACTGCGGCCGGTGACAATGTGTACGGCATGGCGCTCAACCTCGAACAGGAATTTGTTGGGACTGTTATGCTCGGTTCGGATGCCAACGTCAAAGAGGGGGCGACTGTGAAACGTACCGGCAAAGTCGTTTCCGTGCCCGTAGGCGAAGAAATGCTCGGACGTGTCGTTAATGCGTTGGGTGCGCCTATTGACGGAAAGGGCCCGATTGAGGCACATGAATCCTTGCCGATTGAAAAAATTGCTCCCGGTATTATCACAAGAAAATCCGTGCATAAGCCGCTCCAAACCGGCATTAAGGCAATCGACTCCATGATTCCGATCGGCAGAGGTCAGCGTGAACTTATTATCGGCGACAGGCAGACAGGGAAAACGTCTATTGCAATTGATACCATTATAAACCAACATGATAAAGATGTAATCTGTATTTATGTGGCAATCGGACAAAAACGCTCAACTGTTGCCAATATTGTTGATATTCTCACAAAATCCGGCGCAATGCGTTATACTGTAGTCGTATCCGCATCCGCGTCCGAACTTGCCCCTTTGCAGTACATTTCGCCGTATACCGGCTGTACTATCGGTGAGTACTTCCTTAACAAGGGAAAAGACGTACTGTGTGTTTATGACGATTTGTCAAAACATGCCGTTGCTTACAGGGCGCTGTCTCTGCTGCTTAAAAGACCGCCCGGACGTGAAGCATATCCGGGGGATGTGTTCTATCTGCATTCAAGACTGCTTGAACGCGCGTGCTGTCTTAATGAAAACTACGGAGGCGGAAGTCTTACCGCACTGCCTATAATTGAAACACAGGCAGGCGACATCGCCGCATATATCCCCACAAACGTAATCTCCATTACGGACGGGCAGATCTTCCTTGAAACCGATCTGTTCAACGCCGGTGTACGTCCCGCGGTAAATCCCGGAATTTCAGTATCCCGTGTGGGAAGCGCCGCACAGGTAAGCGCCATGAAGAAGGTTTCCGGTTCGCTTAAGCTTTCGTACTCGCAGTACCGTGAATTGCAGTCTTTCTCACAGTTCGGCTCGGATCTTGACGAGCATACCAAGCAGCAGCTGGCTACCGGTGAAAGAATCGTGGAGATTCTCAAACAAAACAAGAGCGAACCTGTTTCGGTTCCGAATCAGGTAATCATTATCTATGCTGTTATTAACAACTTCCTTAAAAATATTCCGGTGGAACGCATTTCAGACTTTGAAAAGGAACTGTATGACTTTATGAATTCCTCACAGCCTGATATAATCGAAACAATTAAAAACACGGGAGCCCTGCCGGATAAAGCCAAACTTGATGAGGCTTTGGATGTGTTTGTTAATAAATATTTACGTACGGTGTAAAAGCCTGTCTGAAGATGGAGGTACGTTTTGGCATCATCAAATATGAAAGAAATCAAGCGGCGTATCAAAAGCGTTGAGAGTACCATGCAGATAACCAAGGCAATGCAGCTTGTTGCCTCGTCAAAGCTCCGCCGTGCCAAAGAAAGAGCCGAAAATATTATCCCTTTCTTTAACGGGCTGTATGATACAATGTGTGAAATTGTTGCGGAAACGGATGAGTTTGATACCGTCTATACACGGAAAACAGACGGCCGGACCCGCGCGGTTCTCATTGTAATTGCGGGCGACCGGGGGCTTGCGGGAGGATTTAATTCAAATGTCATGAAACTTGCCGCCGCAAGGTACAGGGAACTCGGCGACGCCTATATACTGCCCGTCGGTAAAAAGGCTGTGGAATACTTTGAAAAGCGTGATTTTAAAATGATGGACGGCTTTGCGGGCATTGCTGAAACTATAGATATTTACCAGTCGCGTAAAGTTACCGGAAAAGTTACGGATGCGTTTAAATCCGGGAAGATTAACCGTGTTGAAATTATTTATACGGCATATGTGTCCCCGATTACTCAGCAAACGAAAAACGTAAGCGTCCTGCCTGTGGAAAATTTCAAGGAAGTCCCAAAAGTGTCCACCAATTATGAACCGACACCGGAAGCGGTGTTTGAGCAGTTGATTCCGTGGTATGTTGCGGGTATGTTCTACTGTGCGGTTACGGATTCCTATGCGGCGGAATGTGCTGCCCGGCGTATGGCTATGGAAAATGCAACGGATAACGCAGCGGAAATTATTGATGAACTGTCTTTGATGTATAACAGGGCACGGCAGAGTTCGATTACACAGGAAATTACGGAAATAGTAGGCGGAGCGAATGCATTGTAGAAGGCATCCGATATGAAAAAATTCATTACTAACTAACTCGTGGGGGAAATTATGCAGAATATTGGAAAAGTTGTACAGATTATAGGTGCGGTTGTTGACGTTCAGTACTCAAAAGAAAATCTTCCGCAGCTGCTTAATG
>JAISVP010000034.1 GCA_031271475.1 Oscillospiraceae bacterium
ACCGTCCAAATAAGTCATGCTGTTTTCAATATCTATCCAAAAGTATTCATCATATTCAGTATGATTCGCTCCGTAAGGAGCGGCAAATCCCCAATGGCGGTTTCTGCCGATTTTTGTGATAGCGGATTCACTTTGCAGCAGATTCCCGTGTCCGGATTTTCCGATTGTAATATATACGTCTTTCCCCCATGTAACATCAAGATGATAAAACTTGCCGTCAACATTTACAATATTCCAAATATGATTCATAGGATCGCTTGTAACATAATCCGAAGAAATGCCAAGGCGGTCAAACAGCTGCCTGCAAGCAGCTGTATATGCCTCGCATACTCCTTGTTTATCTACTAAAATGTCGTAAGAAGAAAAACGTTGGTAATCAATAATCCCATCTTCATTAAAATCATCGGGGTTACCGTCATTATCTTTATCCGGAGTGGGTTCATATATGCAAATTGAGTTCAAATGCTCATGTATTGCAAATACTTTTTCTGCTTCACTCATATCCGGCGAAATTACATTATCAAGAATATAACTGATTTCCTCTTCATATTTAGCATTCATAGCATTAATTTGCTCTGTGCTAAAACCAAACCCAAACTGCATTCCAATCACTCTGTCGTGATTTCTTACATCGTGATATGTATAATAAACGGCTTTCATAAACCAATAATAAACATCAGGATGAATACGTATCATAGTCATCAGTTCCTGCTCAAGCTGGTATATAGTCAGCTTAAACTTGCCGATATCGAAAGGTTTTGCGTCAAGTGCTTTAATTTTGTTGTACATAAGTGTATGGAGCTCGGACATGTCCGCGGAAGGTGCAAGTGCGGCAGAATTGTGATGAAACAGACTCATGTTCAGTTCAGAGCGCACCGGCTCAGCATTACCGTCAGCATAAGTGCTTTCATACTGCGTCTCTTCCGCAGTATCTTCAATTATGTCATACGGGTTAAAATCATATGTTTCTTCGGCATATGCAGCCGTTGGAGTATAAACTCCTATCAAAAGCATCAGTACCGTAATAATTGTAAAGCCATGTTTTGACTTAATTTTCTCTAACATGATTATAGTACCTCCTTAATTGCTGTAACTTAATATTTATTGTTAATTTGCACATTTTGTCAATTTGTGACAGACTCAATTACACTATATCATAATATTCGTTTCATCTCATTATAACATTTCATGAACCGATTGTCAACCCCCTTATCCGGAATTTCAAAGTCAAACACATGAAATTTTATTAAAGCAACCTCTGAAAAACCATACTGAGCTTTGCCGAAACCCGGACGCAAATGCGTGCGGGAATGATAACAGACTTCGCCCGTTCGAGGTAGAAATCACTATATTAGAGTTAAATGCCAAACAGCTTTTCCCCGCTTTCACAGGTAATATTTAAAACATCCTGAATATTCATTCCGCGTGAAACGGCAATTTTTTCTGCAATATAAACAATCATAGAACTGTCACAGCGTTTTCCGCGGAAAGGATGCGGCGCCATATACGGACAATCCGTTTCAAGCAGCAATCTGTCAATGGGAATGTAATTCATAACATCAACTGCGTTTACAGCATTTTTAAACGTCAGTATACCTGTAAAGCTGATATAAAGTCCTAAGTCAAGCATGATCTTGGCCGTTTCTTTAGATCCTGAAAAGCAATGCACAACACCGTTCGGTTTGTAACGTCTTAATATTTCAACCGTATCAGCTGTAGCTTCACGGGAGTGGATGATTACAGGCATTTTTAATTTCCCGGCTAAGGCAAGCTGTTCTTCAAAGATTTCAGTCTGTTTTGATTTTGAGTACCCGTCATAGTGGTAGTCCAGTCCGATTTCACCTATTGCTGCCGTCTTTTCACGAGCGGCAAGCTCCTCAATAATGTCAACAAAGCCGTTGGGGGTATCGTCAGCAGCCTCCGGATGAACACCGGCAGCAAGGTAAATATAACCGTATTTCAATGCCAGAGTGTAACCCTGCACCGAGGTTTCCACAGAGGAACCGGCTAAAAGAATATGCTTTACACCTTTGTTCGGCATACTTGACAAAAGTTCGTCACGGTCGGCATCGAACTCTTGATTGGTGTAGTGTGCATGCGTGTCGAAAATATTTGTATACATTGTTACTGTTTCTTTCTTAGGTATTCGTCAACAAACGAACTGCTTATCTCAAACTTCCCGTCATCGGATTCCGTACCAAGCGGATTTTTAAGCTCTGCCGGATTGTGATTAGGATTGTTTTTTGCATAGTTTAAGATGTATTTTAACGCTTTGCTTGACTCGTTATAGTCCGCTTCAGTAATATCGGTACCGATAGCATTGATTAATATTTTAAAATTTTCATCCTGAGTATCGGAAAGGTGTTTTTTATTTGCCTGATTAAGAATATTGCAGACAATTTTCCCCGCTTCGACAATACGTCTTGACTCGCCGCCTCTATAATCCGGATAAGTAACAATTCTGCGGACATGTTCAGCGGCAAGCTGCTGGTATCCGGGACCCAGTCCGTCAATTTTGAGATTGGTCGGTACGGTATATTTAATTTCACCGAATGCAGAGTAAAATTTTTCAAATCCGGAATTGTTAAACCGGATATACTTGTCAATACCCAGTTCAAAAGTTGTTTCAAGCGCTTCTGAAAGCTTAGCAACGCCTCCGGACGAGAATACCGTGTTTAGGGAAACCGTACCGTTTCCGGTTGAAAGCACTGTGTTATTCGGGAGAGGAATACAGTGGTACAAATACTGTGCCGGAAGAATTTTCATAATCATAAAAGAATTGACTTCATTTATGTTGTCATCCGGGGAAAGAATGAGAAGCAAAGTTCGGTTATCATCGTTAGTAGGTTTATAATCGGGGTCGACTGTACCTCCCCTCATAGTGATATTATCGAATATAAGCCAGCCGATTCCGCCTACGATAATAAGACTTATAAACAGTGTAAGCAGAAATCTGACAGCATTGCTTACCGGTTTTCTGCGTCTTTTAGGTCTTTGGGTTCTCATTGGTAATACACTCCTTTTTTGTTTTTAGCTAAGTCGGAAAACGCTGCAAGTTTATCGGCATCTATAATATGCATATCAAGATTTTTCTTTTTTGCATACCCTACAGTCTGCCCGGTGCCGCTTTTGTAATCCGAAATTACGGCAAGAATAGCGGATGAATTGTCAACCATAAACTTGTTTCTTTCACTGAAACAGAATCTTGACGGTTTATCTCCCGTGCAAAAGCAGTATCTTGAATTTCTGATTAAAGCAGCCAACAGATATTCCTCTTCTGCACTAAAATTGAGAATGTGACTTTTATAAGGCATCGGCAAAGCACAAATCAACTCAATTCCACATGTGCTCATAAGTCCCATGACAATCTCCGCCGCCCACAAGTCGACTCCGCGTGCACAGCCAGAAATAAACCTTGTATAACCGTAGCGGAACAACTCTAAAATTTCATAGTAGAGTATACTTTTCACGAGGTTTATATTAAACGGGCGACCTCTTTTGTCTAAGGGCAGTTTTTCCGGACGATGTCCTGAAAAGCAGACAGTAAACTGTAATTTGTTATTGTCCCAGTTGTTGACATGTATTATTTTGCACAAAACGCAACACTTCCTTATCATGGTATTATATCACAGTTTAAAATAAATTTCAATAGGTAATAAAGATTTTTTTCAGTGTTACAGTCGTTTTTAACGACTATAGCATATATGCAACGGCGGGAGTTGTTGCGGATACTGTCATGACTATTAAAGCGACTCCTAAAGCAATACCTTTTTCCATTGCATAGATGCTCTTTTTACAGATACCTTTAAACAGCACAAAAAAATACAGCAGTCACAATTAGAATGGACCAAAAGTACATTCTAACACCGAAACCGCTGTAATAAAGATTTGTTTGCAGGCAGGGTTAAAAACTGTCTGTAAATTAGTTAATTATTCTGAGCTGCTGTGTTTCTGCCGGGTACACTTCCGTAATTTGTATCTGCATCAACTGCATCTGCTATAATATATAGCCGTTTCTAACGGCTATATATTATGAGTTTCTTTTACCTATTAGACGACATATAAGATTGCGAATCAAACTCACAGGAATAATAAGAAATGCAAGCACGAGCACAAATCCCCATTCTCTAAGAGTCAACCCGTAGCAACGCAGTATCACGCCGCCTAAATATGTCATTATTACCTGTCCGGCAATAATGAGTGCCATAATATATAGAAACCCCATGTTTTTAAATATACTGTCAAATACATTCAGCTGTTCCGTTCGGGCATTGAATGCGTTAAAAATGGATATAAAAATGAAAAATGCAAAAAAGCCGGTAAGCAGATACAAATTATCGGAATTTTCACGGAATATTAATTTCGTGAGGTCCGAAAGTAAGAAGAACATACTAAGTCCGAAAATAAAAATTGAACCCGTAAGAATTGAACCCCACATATAGCCGCTAACAATAGGGCCATTGCGTTTTTTAGGCTTTTCCTTCATAAACCGTTTAAGTGCAGGCTCTCCGCCAAAAGCAAGTGCGGCAAGTGTATCAATAACCAAATTCACCCACAGGATTTGAATAATTGACAGCGGGTTTTCCATCCCAAGCAACGGTGCAATAAATGAAATCAGAACCGCCGCCGCATTTATCGTAAGCTGGAAAACTATGAACTTTCTGATATTGTTGAATATCGTACGTCCGTATAGAATAGCTTTGTCTATAGAATTAAAATTGTCGTCCATAATGATAATGTCACTGGCTTCTTTTGCAACTTCTGTTCCCCCGCCCATTGCAAATCCAACATCCGCGGCTTTCAGTGCCGGGGAATCGTTCACGCCGTCGCCTGTCATTCCGACAACTAAATTTAAGTCCTGTGCAAGACGTACCAACCGGCTTTTATCGCTTGGCAGTGCCCGTGCAATAACCCGTACATTTTTAAGCTTTTCTTTCAAGGCATCATCTGACATATCGGCAAGTTCTGCCGATGTCATAACTATATCCGACTTATCCGTCAGCAGACCCGCATCCTTAGCAATCGCAGCGGCTGTTTCTAAACGGTCACCTGTTATCATAATTACCTGTACCCCGGCACTCTGAACTTCACGGATTGCGGTAACTGATTCAGGTCTGACCTCGTCGCGTATTCCCACAACACCAACAAGCACCCAATCACCGTCCGGCAACTGCTCACTGTCGAGATTTTCCTTCGAAACAGCAAACGCAAGAACGCGTATAGCACGTGATGCCATCGCGTCAATCTTAACGCCCAGAGGCGATAAATCCCTCAGCGGCTGTTCCTGCCCGTTTTCATCATAATAACTTTTGCATCTTCCGAGGATTTTTTCAGGCGCACCCTTTATCAGCGTAAGATTATGATCCCCTTCAACCTGACTTACGGAATATTTATTTGTACTGTTAAACGGAATGGACCGAATTGGAGTCACATTGACAATACCCGTTCTCATCAAAGCAAAAGTCATAACAGCACGTTCTGTCGCGTTTCCTCCTATAACCTTAAACGCACTGCCGTCTTTACTAACCACAGCACCGGTATTCCCATGAATACTTGCAGCTAAAATTTTGCTGAGTTCTTCGGGCACTGTGTTAAGGGTCTTATATTCTTTTACATCTCCGGAGACAAACGTAACAACCTCAAGTTCCCCTTTTGTTATCGTTCCGGTCTTGTCACTGAAAAGAATATTAAGGCTTCCCGCTGTCTCAATGCCCGCAATCTTACGCACCAGCACGTTGTCCTTAAGCATTTTCCCCATATTCAAAGCAGAAACAATTGCTATCATTAACGGAAGTCCTTCCGGAACAGCCATAACAATAACTACAACGGCAAGCATTAGTGCATGTGCAGCATCTCTTACAACAGCAGTCCAGTTTGAACAGTAAGCGGTAATCTGTGCTATATCAAATCCGTTGTGAACCACTATTCTCTGAAAAAGCAATGCGACGGCTATAGCGATACCCCCGATGTATCCAAACCGGCTTATTCCTTTTGCTAAACTGCGGAGCTTTACCTTAAGAGGAGTGTCCCGTTCCGTATCCTGCTGAAGCTCACCGGCAATGTGTCCGTATACGGATTTATCACCCACAGTTGTAACCGACATAACAGCATTGCCGGAACATACCACAGACCCGCGAAACAGTTTGTACGGATTAAGAAAATCTATACTTTCAGACATATTATCTGCCTTTTCGTCGCCGGTATTTTCCTTATCGGCAGGCTTTACTAATTTCTGTGCTTCCTTAGTTTCTCCGTTTAACACGGATTGGTCAGCATGGAGTTCACCCTCAATCAATATACCGTCTGCGGGAATTTTATCCCCTGTCTGGAGAAGAACACAGTCACCGACAACTAAATTATCAATAGAAATTTCGGTGATCTGACCGTTACGGTATACCTTACAGGTAATTTTAGAGGCTTCTTCCTGCAACTTCTGAAACGCATTCTCGTTTCTGTATTCAGAAAAAGTTGACACCAATGTAGCCAATAAAACAGCCGCTGCGATACCGACAGCCTCATACCATTCTGCCTGTCCCAGAATTACGAGAATCACATTTATGAGCAGAGCGGCACACAGTATCTTTATCATTGGATCGCCTAAATTGTGTTTTAACTTAGTCCAAAAACCCTCGCTTTTCAATTCTGTCAACCGATTGTCTCCGTATTTGGCTTTTGATTCAGATACCTGCGTATTAGTCAAACCGTAATGCTTCATTTTTAAGACTCCTATTTTGAAATTTTTTTAATCCTGATTTATATACAGTAATTTCGATCAAGAACAGGCAAAGCCTGTTCTCATCGATGCACGCATTTGCGTGCGAGATCTGGGCTTTGCCCAGACCATAGTCGTTAGAGCCTGTTCAATATCTTTTTGTGATTGTGCTTTTTGGTGGATTTTTGGCTTTTCTATGCAAAATTCCGCAGTAATGCTTGCGCCT
>JAISVP010000037.1 GCA_031271475.1 Oscillospiraceae bacterium
ACTATGACCGAGACCGTTACACACTAATTGCACCGACAAGCGATGATATAGCCGGTGTCAACTATGCTTATTAAAAGGAGCGTGATAAAATGAAAAAGCAAAAGAAAGCAATTATTTTAATCTCCGTGCTTGTCTTACTGACTGTCGGTGCAGTGTTTTTCGTTTATCTACTGGCAAATCAGTCGATAAACGAAAATGAGATTAACGGTTCTAAGAATCAGCCGATAATTGGAAACCAAACAAAAGCCGACTATCCGGATTATTCGACATTTGAACAGTTAATTGACAAACCGGATTCCATTATTTACGGTGAAATTATAAGTAGAGAGAAACGGAAAATCGACATAGGAGATTCTTTGGTTCTTGACTACAATGTCTACAAAGTAAAAGTTAACGAAGTCATAAAAAGCAGACGGACAAAAGCCGGGGATGTCATTGAAGTAAAAGTTATGGCGGATGAATCCGATGAGGACAGAACATTTAAATTTGAAAACGGAAACGGTTACATTTTATTTTTAAGTGAGTATAGCAGCGGTACCCCGGCTTCTCTTATAAACCCTTATCAGGGGGCTTTACTGGTAAAGGATGACGGAACGGTTGTTCCGGACGCTATGAATACGGTTTTCGCCAATGATGCCTCTGTGCAGGAAATTTTCGGGAAGATGACTTCCGAGTTAAAGAAAGACGATATTGTTAATGTTTTAACTGAAAAATTATCTTATTCCTTAGAGAGTTCTGCAAATCAGCTGACAGTTGAAAATGAAATAAAAGCGGATTACCCTCATTATTCAACATTGGCGGAAATATTTAACACGCCGGACACTATTGTTTACGGAGAGATTATAAGCAGTGAGATACAGAAAATTGACATCGGTGCCGTTGGTACTGACAGTTCACTGATTGTTGACTGCGAAGTATACAAAGTACAAGTTAACGAAGTAATAAAAAGCGGTCTAACAAAAGCCGGGGATGTCATTGAAGTAACAATTGCTCCGGACGGACCTCCTGCAAGGAGATCGTTTGAATTTGAAAACGGGAACAGTTATATTTTCTTTCTTATGGAATTCGATGGTACCCCTCATATCCGGGCTGCACTTATAAATCTTTATCAAGGGGCTTTATTGGTAAAGGATGACGGAACGGTTGTTCCGGACGCTATGAATACGGTTTTCGCCAATGATAACTCTGTGCAGGAAATTTTCGGGAAGATGACTTCCGAGTTAAAGAAAGACGATATTGTTAATGTTTTAACTGAAAAATTATCCGGGAGTTCCTTGCCCGGTTAAATGATCTTCAGCCAAGCGGCGGTTGAATCCACCGCTTGGTTTTGTTATGAAGTCTGTAAGTTACTGAAACTGTCACATCAAAATTGCAGGTCAAGCAGCATAATGTGTACAGGCGAACAGGGAAGAACGGCAACAAGAGCTGACGCTACTGATTTAAGAACGGTTAATCATCTTTATAATTGAGAAAGGGGAACGTTACTGTGAAAAAAATAACAGTTATACTTATTCTTTCTTTATCGATTGGATCTGTATGTGTATTAAGCGGTAATTTAAGGAAAGAACAAATTAAATCAGACACTGAACAAAATAAAACTGATGTTCAAGAAACGAATAATGTAAGCGTTCAACAAATTTTTAAGGCTGAGGATTTGGTTGCAAAGCCTGAAATTCCGGATGAATTTAAAGGCAAGAAAATAGAGGAAAACAATTCCGCTTACGATTATCCGTACGAGGCGACATTCGATAACGTGGCGAGAGATTCTTCAAATATAATTACCGCCAAAGTTAACGGATTTTCTTATACTGCAACGCCGTACTCCATAGCTTCTGACGCTTGCACTGTAATTCATGTCACAGTTACAGAATCATTAATTGGTGCTATCCCCGTTGATAAACCGCTTGATATTTATACTTTTGGAGGATACATTCCTTTGAGGGATTATTTAGGCGACTCAATTTATGATCATGGAATCAGTATGTCCGATGAAGAAATAGATAACACAGTGATTTATCAAAAGAGTGACGAGAGTGCTTTGCCTATTATCGGAATGGAATACGCTTTTTGTCTCAATCTCGGAAAAGATTATGATTCAGTGCCGGATGATGCTTATATTAGGGTAAGAGGTGAATACGGACAGTTGCTTGTTAAAGAGGATGAGAATAAAAAATCATTTATTCGCCGTGTTTATGGAACAAATGAAACGCAAAGCTACAGCATTGAAGATTTTGACAAGGTAAGATAACGTACATCTTAACATCAAAAATTCTCAGCATATTATTGCTAAGGAAGGGCAAGATTTAATCTTGCCTTTCTATTGGCACAGTCAAATAAAGAGAGGAGAGCTTCCAGCAATGCTTACAAAATTTTCTAATTAAACGCACTTCGGCATTTTTCGACACATATAATAGTGGATAATATAAAGTAATGAACGAAACGTGGAGTGGTGCTTATGATTGTCACGGACTGACCCTCGGAACGGGGAGTAATTACGTAAAAATAAAAAAACTACAGTATGGAGGTAATTAACTATGATAAGAAAAAATGAATTAAAACGGCTCGTGCGATTTATAGCAGCGATTGCTATCATGATATTTTCCACGATACCGGCGTTTGCTCAGGGAGAGTCCGTACTTGTAAACAGAACGTTCAAATATGACGGCATTAAGTACACAATTCAGCAATTCTACGACACCGACTATACCGGCGCTGAAAACATTGTCACATTTATTAGGAATGAAGAAGTCGGGAGATTGTTTGGAGTATATTCTTCAGCAGATTCTGAGTTAACGGTTTCGGGCAATACTCTGATGCTGAATGAGCCCGGTGGGGGCGGCGCGATGCTTGACCTGTCGAGCTTGAGTCTGGCGTATAAGTATGAGACGCTGTATAATGCGTACGGCATTGGTCTTGGCAACCGGGATACTGAATCCACCCTCGAAAGCTTTCGGCGCGCCAAAGTGCAGCAGCAGCGTCTGACTGAAATGTTTGACCAAAACCGTATTGACGGCGTACAGCTTACAGAAGAGAAAGAAGATGCGAAGATAAGTCAGATTCTCAGTGAAGTAAACGAAGAATACAAGGAACACAAGGACGCGGATACCCTTTCCGATATTTTTAGTCAACAGAAGCAACTGGAAGAAAAACTTGGTCTTTCAGGGATTTTGAATTCCGCGCTGCTTGAACAAAAAATTGACGGCATACTTGCGGATAAGGGAATTTCCACGCAGCAAAAAAACGGCGTCAATTCCGCTGCACAAAATTTCGGAACATTCGGGCAATCGCTCATTCAGCCGATTTCTTTGTTGAGAGCGGCGCCTGTTCCAATTAACGAAAGTTTCCATCTTAGGAAAGCATCGGATTTCAGTGCTGATTTTATGAATGAACTGATTGAAGATCCTATTCCAATACCTAATTCAAATAATTTTCCAGGTATATATGTTCGCGGCACGTATAGCAAGTCTTCAAATAAAGTGTTCTGTAAGGACACAAGTTCTGCTTCATTTATGGGGAATTTTTATGCCGGTATTGATTCATCAAGTACAAAGTGGGGAGCTGTAGTAGCTGCCAACCGTGCGGCTGTCAGTTCCATTACTGGCTCAGTCTCTGTATCTAATAACCACGCAAGCTTTAAGTGCATAGGTCAGTTTACCCCGTAACATCAAAAATTCTCAGCATATTATTGCTAAGGAAGGGCAAGATTTAATCTTGCCTTTCTATTGGCACAGTCAAATAAAGAGAGGAGAGCTTCCAGCAATGCTTACAAAATTCAAAGGTTTACCGGTATGGAAAAAGATTTTAATTATGGCGGCAGTTTCCATAACGGCGGCGGCATTAATTTTTTTTGTGATACTTAATATTTTATGGTTCAGGCATGTTGCTTTTCTTAAACCTTTTGCGGATAAAATAGAAAGCATGGAGGGCATGGAAGGCTACGAATACACGAAATGGCCGGACGGTTCAGGTGAATATAACTATACATCCGAAGATTTTGGTGTTTACGTACCGATTCCTAAATATTTGCATCTGCATTACAGCTTGCAGGTATTTCTAAGAAAACCCAATAATGTGGTTGGCGCTACTAATGTTTCTTTATCTGTGAATCCTGAGCCTGTAGGCGATTGGCTTTACAGGGTTAGTATTTCCGAAAATCGCGTTGTTACAACTGTACATTCTATTACAACCAATAAAGATATGGAGTTTCCTGTTTACAACAAATTCAGTAATCCCGATGAATTAAAAGAACAGTATCCCGAAGAGTATGCGTTAGAAGAAAAGCTTTGGGAAGACGAAAACAGTAAAATTACAAAGGTATTCGCCATAGCAAAGGACTTTTTCGGCGAGGAAAATTTTAAATAAGCAAGTCCTTATCCAACACATAAAAAAGGCATTCCAAGCGGAACGCCTTTTGGAGTTATTTTAAAAGGACGGCAAGCTTTCAAATCCTTTTTTCAGGTCTTCATCAGTAGGAATATAATCGGTCATAGTGCCGTCATTGTAAGCCATATACGCATAGAGGTCGAAATAACCCGTGCCGCTGAGGGCAAACACAATAGTTTTTTCCTCGCCTGTTTCCTTGCATTTTAACGCTTGGTCAAAGGCGGCTTTAATAGCGTGAGCGGATTCCGGAGCGGGAAGAGTTCCCTCACATCTTGCAAAATCCACAGCGGCTTTAAAGACATCCGTCTGAGTATAGGCAACAGCCTCAATATATTTGTCATGATAAAGCTGTGAAATAATGGGAGACATTCCGTGATACCGCAAGCCGCCGGCATGATTGGCGGACGGAATAAAGCCGCTTCCCAATGTATACATTTTCAGAAGAGGAGCAGTTCTTCCGGTATCCCCGAAATCAAGGGCAAATTTTCCCCGTGTAAGCGACGGGCATGACGCAGGCTCCGCGGCAATGAACTGAATATTATTCCTGCCGGCAATTCTGTCTCCTATAAACGGGGAAATGAACCCGCCCAGATTTGAGCCGCCGCCTGTACAGCCGATCATAATATCGGGCTGTATGCCATATTTTTCACAAGCGACTTTAACTTCCATACCTATTACAGACTGGTGCAAAACGACATGGTTAAGAACGCTTCCAAGCACATACCGGCAGTTTTCCGTTTTCATTGACGCTTCGATTGCCTCGGAAATAGCGCATCCGAGCGAACCGCCCGTGCCGGGATTTTCGGCTAAAATCTTACGTCCAACTTCCGTAGTATCGGACGGCGAGGCAACAAGCTTCGCACCGTAGGTTTCGATCACGCCTTTTCTTTGGGGCTTTTGTTCGGAACTTACTTTAACCATATACACAGTCAGCGGCATGTCGTAAAAAGCGCAAGCCATCGCCATAGCCGTGCCCCACTGCCCTGCACCGGTTTCAGTTGTAAGGCTTGTTAAACCCTGCTTTTTGGCATAATAAACCTGTGCGGCAGCAGAATTGAGCTTATGGGAACCGGAAGTATTTGTCCCCTCATACTTATAATAAATTTTTGCGGGAGTATCCAATTTCTTTTCAAGAGCATACGCCCTGATAAGCGGAGACGGTCTGAACATTTTATAAAAAGACTGTACCTCCGGCGGTATCTCAATGAGTTCATCCGTAACATTGAGTTCCTGATCCACCAATTCCTCGCAGAAAACCGGCATTATATCTTCCCTTGCGCAAGGCTTTCCCGTTCCCGGATGGATCATAGGTTCCGGAAGATTTTTCATCTGACTGCGGACATTATACCAATTTTTTGGCATTTCCCCCTCATCAAGATAAATTTTATAAGGTATATTATTCACTTTATTAATTCCTTTCATTCCGAACCGCACGCACGCCGCAGTGCCCTTAATTCCTCAGCGGTTAATTCCCGGTATTCGCCGGGCGGAAGCATCCCTAACTTAAGGGGCCCAATGCTAATACGTCTTAACCGTGCAACTTCAAGACCCACTGCCTCGCACATTTTTCTGACTTGGCGGTTGCGGCCTTCACGTATTGTTATAAGCATTACAATACGGCTGCCGCTGTCGGTTTTTTCTTTTGTGAGGACATTTACAGTAGCAGGCAATGTCTTTTTACCGTCAATGACCACACCCTCACTAAGACTTACCAGCTGGTCGTCTGTAATATCGGGACGCACAGTAACGCGGTAAGTTTTAGTAACTTCTTTAGACGGGTGCATAATATTATTGGCAAAATTGCCGTCATTGGTAAGCAAAAGCAGACCCTCAGACACCTTATCAAGCCTGCCGACAGGGAAGACCCTCACATTTATATTTTTATCCTCACCGTGTCCGAACTGCCTGCCGGTATTTTTCTGTGGATTTATCAAATCCATAACGCATTTACGGTTAAATTCATCAGCGGCGGTAGTGACATATCCTCTGGGCTTATTAAGCATAAGGTAGACATAATTTTTCTTTTTAGGAATATTAATTCTGCCGCCGTCTATTGCAATAAGGTCTTTCGGACTGGCTTTATCGCCGAGTTTCACCTTCCTGCCGTTACAGGTAACCCTGCCGTTTTCAATAAGGTTTTCGGCTTTACGGCGGGAACAGAATCCCGCATCCGCTATTATTTTCTGGATTCGTATCATTTTTCATCCCCGCAGTTTTTAATTTTTACAGTAATTTTCAAGACCGAACGGGCGCAAAACGAAGTCCCCATCGGCTCACCCGAACAGTCGAACGGATTTAATACATAGGAGTTCCCGAGAGTTTTTCTGTCCATATTTCCTTAAGAGCTGCTATGTCATCTGAGAATTCCTTATCTGACTGTGTGTCTTTTTTGGTTAAGGGATCCAAAACCTCAAAGGTAAAATTACCGGCATTCCAGTCCCTTTGAAGTTTAACAAACGCCGGGGAACCTGTTTTTACCGAAAACTCAAAACGGTTTTGCGCTCCTTGCAAGTCCGCGGTGCTTTCCAAAAGAATTTTCCCGCTTTGCGTATTTTTCACGGCATAGACCCCACCGGTAATCTCACGGTTTTTATACTGATCCCGGATTTCTTTCTTATCTGTCATTTCTTTCTCCCTAACTCTATCGCCCTTATATTAACTTCAATTAAATGCGTTTTTGTCGAAGGTACACATTTTTCCAATGCCCCTTTAACGGTTTCCATAGAAAACATTTCTGTTTCTTCAGCCGATTCCTTAAAGAACTTCCCAAGCAAAATCATATTTGACATACCGGAAAGATTATTTTCAGCCGCAAGAGCCGCAGCCGGAATACTGTATACCGTCACATCCGTACGGCTTACTTCCTGAGTTACAAGTGTTTCATCAATAAACACAGTTCCTCCGGGAACAACACTGTCAATAAACTTATCGAACGACGGCCCGTTCATACAAATGAACAGATCGGGTTTAGTAACCAACGGCGAACCGATAGGGTCGTCCGATATACACACACTGCAATTAGCGGTTCCGCCGCGCATTTCAGGCCCGTAAGACGGCAGCCACGAGACTTCTTTACCCGCAAGCAATCCGCAGTATGTCAGAACTTTTCCCGCAAACAGCACACCCTGTCCGCCGAATCCGGCTAACAGTATTTCTTTTTTATATGGGGCGTCACCGCCGTGAGGCAGTACTTTTTCTTTTTTTTGCATACTACTCCCCTCCCTGCGTAACATCTTTATAAATTCCCAAGGGATAATACGGTATGCAGTCTTTACGCAGGCGTTCCAATGCTTCTACAGGGGACAAGCCCCAATTTGTCGGGCAGGTAGAAAGCACTTCCACAATTGAAAAGCCCCGTTTTTCTTTTTGATTGCCGAATGCCTTTGCAATTGCCTTTTTAGCCTTTTTCACATTCGCGAAACAGTCCGCGCTGACTCTTTCAGCCAAAGCAACCCCGTCAAGCGTCGCAAGCATTTCGCACACGCGAATCGGGTAGCCCTGAACAGCCGTATCACGTCCGTAAGGCGATGTCTGAGTCACCTGTCCGGGCAATGTGGTCGGAGCCATCTGACCGCCTGTCATACCGTAAGTGGTATTGTTAATAAAAATCACGGTAATATTTTCGCCTCTTGCCGCCGCATGAACAGTTTCGGCAGTACCGATTGCGGCAAGATCCCCGTCCCCCTGATAAGTAAAAACGAACCTGTCAGGCAATGAGCGTTTAACGCCCGTAGCAACCGCCGGAGCACGTCCGTGAGGAGCTTCAATCATATCGCAGTTAAAGTAGTCATACGCCATAACACTGCATCCGACAGGGCATACGCCTACCGTATTGCCCTCTATTCCCATTTCATCAATAACTTCACAGATAAGTCTGTGAACTATGCCGTGCGTACATCCCGGACAGTAGTGCATAGTAACATCACGCATAGATTTAGGTCTGTCAAATACCGCCGTCATTAATATGCACCTCCAATTCTTTTTTCAATTCTTTTTATCTGCTCAAAAACTTCCGCGGGTTCCGGAATAAGACCGCCTGTTTTTCCGTAAAAACGCACAGGTTTCTTACATTCCACACTAAGCCTTACATCCTCGACCATTTGTCCCATAGACATTTCAACACACAGAATTTCCTTAGCGTTTTCGGTATGTTTTCTTATAATCTCTTTCGGGAACGGATAGAGAGTAACCGGACGTATAAGACCGGCCTTTATACCTTCCTTACGCGCCATATTGACAGCGGATCTTGCAATCCTCGCCGCCGCGCCGTATGCCGTAACGATTATGTCCGCGTCTTCCGTTTTATATGTTTCGGCTTTAGGAAGTTTTTGCTCTATTTCCTTGTACTTTTCAAAACGCCGCACAACTTTACTGTGCAGGTCACCCGGACTTAAAAACAGGGAATTAGCTACATTGTGATCACGTTTGCCCTGATGGCCGTTTGTCGCCCACGGCTTGTCCGGCACATTTTTCTTAACTTCCGGAAACGTTACAGGTTCCATCATTTGTCCAAGCATACCGTCCGCAAGCAGCATAGCCGGCATTCTGTATTCGTCCGCACGGTCAAACGCCTCAATCACCAAATCAACCATTTCCTGCACGGATGCCGGCGCATAAACCAAAACATGGAAATCTCCGTGTCCCAAAGCACGCGTCGCCTGCCAGTAATCCGCCTGCGATGGCTGTATTCCGCCCAATCCCGGCCCGCCGCGCTGAACATTTATAATAACGCAAGGCAAATCCGACCCCGCAATATAAGAAATGCCCTCCGATTTCAGACTTATTCCGGGTGAAGATGAGGAAGTCATAGTCCTCACGCCCGCCGCGGCAGCTCCGAGCACCATATTGACGGCGGCTATTTCCGATTCCGCCTGCAAAAACACGCCGCCTTCTTTCGGCATTCTTTTAGCCATATACGCGGATATTTCCGTTTGCGGCGTTATCGGATACCCGAAAAAGCTTTTACACCCGGCCATTATCGCCGCCTGCGCCAAAGCCTCATTACCTTTTAATAATGTTTTTATAATACCACCCCGTTCATTCTTTAAGTATACTCCCGAACACTGCGTGTTCGGTGCGTTTCCTGCGAAACACACTGCTGTTTTACACAGTAAAACAGTATAACTGCAAGAACAGTCTCTTAAACCTATCGTCAGTCAGAATTACTTGTATACAGCGATCGCACAGTCCGGACACATAGCCGCGCACACAGCACAGCTGACACAGGCGTCATCATCAGTACATACCGCCGTAAAATATCCTTTTTTATTACGTTTTTCCTTTTGTATTTCCACAATTTTCTTAGGGCATGACACCGTACAGAGTCCGCACCCTTTACACTCATCAAATTTAACCGTCATTTTTTTCTTTTCTGCCATTTCCTCTTCCCCTTTTGCAGTAAAATCGGTCTTTGCCCGTTATTGCCCGCTATTGCCCGTTATTTACAGCACACGGCGGTTTGACTTTTTACAGACACAGTCTGTAAAAAGAAGCAAGCTTCGCTTGCTTGCCGCTGAAAGCGGCGCAAACCGCCCATGCAGCAATGTGACCCGCCGTAAAGCGGCGGCAATGCGTACCGCACTGTTTTCGCCCGAACAGCAGCGAAAAGTCAAACTGTTATAAAAAAACATTTTCCACAATCGGCAATCCTGTAAGTTCCGACACCTTCCGTGCGAATGCGGCGGAATTTTCTATGTCCGCGGCTGCCGTTTCACTGCCTAAATTCGAGTTATTCACTATTCCGGTAACTTTAAGTCTTGAAGCTAATTCGATTTCCCTTAAGTAATTTACGGCATCCTCAGGCGTAAGCGTCAGGAATCTGTAACAGTTTATAACATACAGCAAAGACAGTTCATCAGCATACCCGTCAAGAACGGTCTTGTACCTGCCCAAAGCCAGCGCACCGCTGTCATCGCCGCCGACATCTATTATGACATAACCGCCGTGTGAAATGCCGCCGCTTATTATTTCTTCAAAGCCGAAATTTATAGCGGGGATATCGAGGTTAGTGCCCGCATAAAGCGGCGCGATTACCTTAACTCCGATTTTTTCCAAGCTTGTCCGTGCATCCGCTGTTCTGAAGTAAGGGTTAACAATATCCAAATCCACTATAGTAACGGGCATACCGGTTCTTACAAGTTTTTTTGCAAGCCCCGCCGCAACGTAAGTTTTTCCTACGCCGTAATGTCCGGTAACCGCAATTATTTTTTTCACTTAAAGCATTTCCGTTTCAATTATTTCAGCAATTTCTGGAATAGGGAGTGCTGAACAGCATATATTTTTAAGACATATTTCAGTTTCCAACACACCCTCCAGTAATTTCGACAGTAATTTCAATCAAGAACTTCACTAAGCGAAGTTTTCATCGACGCACGCATTGCGTGCGGGGTCTGGGCTTTTTGCCCAGACCGCAGCCGTTAGAAACGGCTATAATACATCACAGTTCACCAAACAGTGACTGGAGCAGTTCAAATTTATTCGAATCGCCCTCAACCGAAAACTTCTTGTCCTTATAAGCCTTCAGTATTCCCA
>JAISVP010000059.1 GCA_031271475.1 Oscillospiraceae bacterium
GCAACAACCTGTTAATCAGTATGGCAAGGATATTCCGTGACAAACTCAGTGAAGAAGAACTGATTACCCGTTCAGGCGGGGATGTGTTTTATCTGCTGATGAGCTGGAACGGCAGGGACGTAATGACAAAACGCCTTATGCGGATGTTTTATCTGATTGAGGAGAATTTCCGGTTTAACCATAATAAGGCAATGTACCGTCTTGCGTTCAAAGCGGGCGTATATGAGATACCGGACAATGCCGAAAATCCCTCATTGGCGGCGGATAAGGCAAGGTATATTAACCGCCGCGGAGACCGTTACGCCGAAAGTACCGTTAACTATTTCACAGAGGAAATAAAGAATTTAATCGACCGTGAGAACGACATCGAAAACAGAATGGAGGCCGCACTCGAAAACGGCGAATTCCGCATTTATTTCCAGCCGAAGTATTACCTTGAAACGGAAGAAATTGCCGGAGCGGAAGCGCTTGTGAGGTGGGTCAGCACCCCTGCCGGAACGGTTACACCCCCGTGCGATTTTATTCCGGTATTTGAACGCAACGGCTTTATCACAAAGCTTGACTTCCATAACTTCAAGAACGTATGCCAGATGATAAAGAAATGGGAAAGTATGGGACGTGTTCCTCTGCCGGTTTCGGTAAACTTTTCCCGCAACCATCTGTCCAACCCCGATTTTGTACTTACGATAAGTGAGATTGCGGACAAATACAAAGTCGACCGGAAGATGCTGGAAATAGAGATTACGGAATCCGCCGTTTTTGACAACGAGGAACTGTTAATAGACTCGCTTAACGCATTGCATGACGCAGGGTTCCGGCTGTCAATCGACGATTTTGGGACAGGCTATTCATCGCTTAATATGCTGAAAAACATATCCGTGGATGTAATGAAAATGGACAGGGGATTCTTCGTCAATTCCACGGATGAGAGTAAATCCCGCTTAGTTATTTCAAGTGTTACGAAACTGGCAAAAGACCTTGGAATATCAACTGTCGCGGAAGGCGTGGAAACAAAGGAATTAATTGATTTTCTGCGGGAATTGGGCTGTGACATTGTGCAGGGGTATTACTACTCGAAGCCCATGCCGGAGAATGAGTTAATGCTTTTATTGAAAAACAGCGGGAGTTAAAATTCAGTACTGAAAGGATAAAAACAATGGCAAAGATAACAGTAAAAGGAATCGTATTATGCGGGATATTTGCGGCGCTGACAGTGGTCGGTTCACGCATAGCAATCCCGATTGGAGCAGTTCCGGTAACGCTTGCGACATTTTTCACATACATGGCGGCATATCTGCTGCCGCCCCGGTATGCGGCGGCGTCCCAGATACTTTTCATAATGGCAGCGGCATTTTTTGACGGAGGAATCGGGGCATTGCTTGGCCCATTGGGAGGGTTCCGCATCGGAATGGTACTGTGCGCGTTTTTGGCGGGACTTGTTATTCGGAAGACGGGCGGCAAGACAATTCCCGGAATTCTCGCATTGACAGGCGGGACATTATTCGGAATATATCTTTTTGGGATTTTATGGTATATGGCATTAAAAAGCGTTCCGTTTTCCGCGGCATTTTCAGTATGCGTACTGCCGTTCATTCCGGGTGACAGCCTAAAGATAGCTTTAACGGTACTGATTGCCGGCAGAATCCGCAAGTGGGTTAATTGAGAATGGGCGAACAGCATACCCTGTCGATTTTTGTGCCGTCAAGTCGAATTCCTATAATGATTTACAAAAACCCATGTAAAAAGCAGTAATTTTTTGTGCAAGTATACAATTTTTTCAAAAAGGGTTGACATTGCCGCTCAATCATGGTATAATGTAGCTATGAGGTTGATCAACTTACAATTCATAAGTGGTTCCTTTCGGTCGATGACGGTCCGGGCCCTTCCTTTTCTTTTAGTACATTGAGTTGGGGGAGGCTCGGTATCCGTCGAATAAGCGGGGACGTTGTATGTTATATTATAGTATAGACCCCCGAAAACACTGGCGAATCCGAGTCCTCAGCGACGTATGTTACGTGTGGGATGGCTCGGTTTTGACCAGATTATAACCGTTGGAAACGGCTGTATTCAGTTGCACTGTATCTCAGCGGACAAGCAAGAAAAAAGCGGGAAAGAACGCCCCTTGCGGGGGGACGTTTTTTTGTGATGTAGTAATTTCTATGAGGATGGGCTTAGCGCGTCCTCATAGAAATTACTGTAACAGGGAGGATTAAAATGGCAAAAATTTATTACGCAAAAGACTGCGACATTAACATTCTGAAAGGCAAAACCGTCAGCATTATCGGTTACGGAAGTCAGGGACATGCCCATGCGCTTAACCTGCACGGCAGCGGAATTAACGTAATCGTGGGTCTTTACGAGGGAAGCAAGTCGAAAGAACGTGCCGAAAAAGCGGGACTTACAGTAATGAACACAGCGGATGCGGCAAAAGCAGGCGATATTATAATGCTTTTGGTCAATGACGAATTGCAGGCGACACTTTATAAGAATGAAATCGCACCGCATTTAACGGCGGGCAAAACGCTTGCATTTGCGCACGGATTTAACATTCATTACGGATGTATCGTTCCGCCGGCAGATGTTGACGTTATAATGATTGCACCGAAAGGGCCGGGACATACGGTAAGATCCGAATTTACGCTTGAGAAAGGTGTGCCGTGCCTTATAGCGGTGCATCAGGACGCGACAGGGAATGCCCGCGGGACGGCATTGGCATATGCGGCAGGAATCGGCGGAGCACGTGCGGGGGTATTGGAAACGACATTCAAGCAGGAAACCGAAACGGATCTTTTCGGGGAACAGGCAGTGCTGTGCGGCGGTGTTACGGCACTTATGCAAGCGGGATTTGAAACCCTCGTAGAGGCGGGATATGACCCGGAGAATGCGTATTTTGAGTGCGTTCACGAAATGAAACTGATAGTGGATTTAATTTATCAGGGCGGATTTGGGGCAATGCGTTATTCCGTATCCGATACTGCGGAATACGGCGATTATGAAGCCGGGAAGCGGGTTATAACGGATGCGACAAAGGCAGAAATGAAGAAGATTCTCGAAGAAATCCAAGACGGAACATTTGCGCGCAACTGGATACTTGAGAACCAATGCGGAAGACCGCATTTTAACGCGTGCCGCAGAATTCACCGCGAACATCTTGTTGAAGAAGTCGGAGCAAAACTGCGCGGACTCTACAGCTGGAATGACGGCGGAATTGAGTAATACGGGGTAATACGACAAAAAAAGCGCGGCGAAAGCCGTGCTTTTTAAGTATCAGAAACCGAAAATAAATTCCAGTATAATACCAAATATATCAAAAAGACTGTCAAGTAACAGATCCGTCACGCTTGCCGCACGTTTTTTCCGGACATCCATGCAGCAGTTATTCTCCGCACCCTTCGCACCCTTCACACCCTTCGCACCCTTCGCAACTCACACCCGGCACCCTTCACACCCTTAGTACCCCTCGTACCCTCGTACCTTCGCACCCTTCGCCGATATAGCCTCATTCATCCTCATAACTGTGAGAGATATTCTTTTTCTGCTGCAATCTCGGGTCATAGCGGTTAATCTTAAGAGGAGGCAATTCCCCGACATTCGCACCGGAAACCGAACCTTTGGGCGGTGTTCCCACAGGGGGCTGGCTCTCTATCTTCTTTTTTCCGCCGACAGGAGCTTGGAATATGCTCAATGCACTTTTAGACTCGCGCTCTTCTTTCTTAACCTTAGAAATCTCGGCTTTGCTGACAGACACCTTAGGAACGGATTCCATTGCGCGGCGGCTTTCCTTAATCATCTTCATAGCAAGAATTTCCTTGCATTTTGGGCAAGTGATTTCTTTTAAATCCTTCATCACGTCTGATTTAACATATTTTGCCGCGATTTCCGGCTTAAGCAGATTAATTCCGCAAGCAGTTTTCTTAAAGTTGTCCGTTCCGTGCACCGTATCCCCGCTTTTCTCGAGCACTAAATTGATTTGCATAATCTTAACCCCCCTAGAATATAAATTGCATACTGTTTTTATTATAACACAAAAACAAAAGAATTGCAATAGTTTTTTTAGAATTTTTTCACGGTTCATCCCGGAGCCGCAGTCAGGGGAATTTTTCCCCGGGCATAACAGTCGGTACGCAAGGCGGACAGGTAACCGATACGCGGCGGCATATCCGGTCTTCCGGAATTTGCTGCCCCAACAACGCCTCATGCATACTCATCTTTTTTTCAGGCAACGACGGCGGCTTATACTCAGCGGCCGACGGACATGGCTCAAGCAATTCCAAAGCCTTCCGCAGCCGTATAAAATCCTCGAAAGGCGTCACAGGTGAAGCAAGAAATAAAATACAGAATTCATCGGCATATTCGCAGACAATTCCATAACTGTCCAGCTGCCTTGCAAAACTTAAGCCGTCAATACCCATTAAAGTAATATGGAACGGGTCGTCCCCATAGAAGTTATATTTCGGAAGTTTTCGCTTTAATTCGGCAATAATCGCGAGTCTGACGGCAATATCGCTGCGGATTTTTTCTTTTATATAGGTATTGCATTTGTCAAGGGACTCTAAAATCAAATAAGACGGACTGGATGAGCCAAATACTTCCATATCCGCCTTTAAATCGTAATTTTCATTTGTATGCAAAAACGCACCGCCGGTAAGTACCGGCAACATTTTATGTGCGGAATCACAGCATAAATCCGCCCCCAAGTGTATGGGATGCAAATTTTCGGGCATAAACGCCAAATGCGCACCGTGTGCACTGTCAACAAGCAACAACGCGTTAAATTCATGACAAATGTCCGAAAGAGCCTTAATATCCGCAATTTTCCCCAAATAATCCGGGGAAGTAACATACAAACAATCACCTTCACGCATTTGCGCTTTAAGCTTAACCAAGTCAATTTCGCCTGAAATATGGGTGTTATAATCGGGCATAAACCAACAAACATCCAAGTCAAGCAAAGCGGCGGCATTAACAAAAGCCTTATGCACATTTCGGACAGCGACCACACGCCTGCCCATACGCTTAACAAAAAGCAGCATAGTCTGAATGCAAAGAGTAGATCCGCCGGCAGAAAAAAAAGTCCGTGCAACACCGTAAAGACCAGCCGTAACCTGTTCGGACAAAGCAACAATACCCTCATCCGAATAAAGATTCCCGGCACCGGCAATCTCGGTTATGTCATGAGCAAACCCACAGCCTTTATGTCCGGGCATATGGAAACGGGCAGTACATCTCTTGGTATACCCGTCTAAAAAATCACCAATAAATTCCATAAGACTCATCCCGCAGATTCCGGTAAGCAGTCCTAACCGGAACTTCCGCACGGCACTCCCGACTAATTTCACAAGCACGGCACTGTTTGCGGCAATGGAGCTGGTGGACGGACTTGAACCCCCGACCTGCTGATTACAAATCAGCTGCTCTACCAACTGAGCTACACCAGCACACACTTTATGCGGCTTGCTTTTATATTTGAGGAAACGAATACGAATTTGAATTTTCTTTACTTTCTTTTTCAGTAAAGAAAGCAAGTGGTCGAGGCGACAGGATTCGAACCTGCGGCATCTTGGTCCCAAACCAAGCACTCTACCAAACTGAGCTACGCCTCGGGAGATACAGCAGTATCCGTTGTTTTCCAAAGGAATAAGCGGAATTAAACGCCAAATTAGTTTTTCATTGCTTACTTTCCCTCACGGGAATTAAATGCTAAATTAATTTTTCTTTGCTTACTTTCTTTTTTTAAAAAGAAAGTAAGTTTTTCTTTGCCTACTTTCTTTTTTCCAAAACAAAGCAGAGTGCTAAATTAGTTTTTCTTTGCTTACTTTCTTTTTTTAAAAAGAAAGTAAGTTTTTCTTTGCTTACTTTCTTTTTAAAAAGAAAGTAAGTGGTCGAGGTGACAGGATTTGAACCTGCGGCCCCTACGTCCCGAACGTAGTGCTCTACCAAACTGAGCCACACCTCGCAACAAAAATCTTAATCCCGTCTCTCTTATTCGACCCGGTTATTGCATTATACCATATTATTTCAACGCTGTCAAGTGTTTTTTAAAATTTTTTTCTTTTTGTTTTTTAGTCCATGCCGTATATTTACAAAAATATTGCCAATAATAATTTTGTCCGGTCGAAACATTTTGTGTTTTATACCATAATTCAGTTTTAAACTGCCGCATCACCACTTTAAAAAATTTGGAGGTAAATTGAAATGAAAGCAAGAAACTTTTTCAAGAAGAACGGATTTTATGTTACATTAGGGCTAAGTGCAGTCCTTATCGGAACGGCGACGTATTTTGCATACAATCAGGTGGCCGGAAAAGTCGGCAATGAATTCGACAAGTTTTTCGAGAACACAAAGCCGCAGGAAACCTATGATGTTGGAAAAAATGCAGAAAGCGTGCCGAAAAACACCGCACCCTTTTTAGCAACAGCGCCTGTGTTAACCCCGGCGCCCGGAACGGTTATTCCGCCTAAATCCCCGGAAACTGCTGAAAAAACCGAAGCCGCCGCCGCACCGGCGCCGGATGAGGGCAAAGTAATGCCGCTTGCGGGGGAAGTTATTAATATATTCAGCGGCACAGAATTGGTTAAATCTATAACAACCGGTGCATGGCAAACCCATAACGGAGCCGATATCGCGGGGAATCCCGGCGACAGCGTCTGTGCGATTGCGTCGGGAACCGTACTGGAAGTAAAAGACGATGCGCTTTGGGGAGTCTGTGTTACGGTTGACCATAGCGGCGGAATAGTTTCAAGATATTGCGGACTCAATTCGGGAGTAACGGTACAGGCAGGTGAAGAAGTTGCGCGCGGTCAGGAAATAGGCGCGGTAGGGGAATGTGAAATTGAATTGGCAATCCCAAGCCATCTTCATCTTGAAGTGCAAAAAAACGGTAACTATATCGACCCCATAGGGTTCATTCTAAACTGAGTAACTGCACCGTCATGCAGGACTGTTCTCATATTGTTTTTCAAAACCGTAAGAACGGGCGGACTGCCCGTTCTTACAGCCGTTAAAAACGGCTGTATCTGTTTTACCGCACAAAAATTTCCGGTAGGATTTCCCGCAGTTCCTCCTGCAGCGCGACCGCAATCTCACGCATTTGCGGGTGTGACTTCTCAGATGTGCGCAATTTAAAGAAATGCCGCCACTGACGTAAATTCATCGTTGTACATAATTCTGTTTTCAAACTGTTCGGAAGCACGCTGCGTGCCTGTTCGGGAGTCGCCCCGGATTTCAGCAAATCAAAATAACTGCGTTCGGCCTCTTCCGCACTGTTTTTCCAAATCCTGTACAGTTCGGATTCCTCATCCCAAAAAAACGGGCGGATAACAGTGATTTCGCCCCCGAATTTATCCTTTGAGTAATTGCAGTAACGGGTACTTTCCTGACTGTAGCTGGCAATCCTGTGACGGACTATTTCATGGCTTACCCCTCTGTCACAAATGAATTTCACGGAGACTGTAGCATGTTCCAGCACCGACTCATGCCCGGATTTGATTATCATTGAAACAAACTGTCCGGCAGATTCCGGTGTAATCCTGTCTTCGGATTTATAACATACCCGTCCAATTTTCTCAATTAATTCCAATATGTCCTTTCTTTCGGGCATATCAAGAATTTCATATCCCGCATTTATTATTTTCATACCGCACCTCCGACTGTGAAATTAGGATCTGTTACCGCCACCGGCGGAACGTCACAAAATGTTCCATTTTGTGGTTGCACGCGCAGCTTGCAACGCCGCGGAGCGGCACGTTCCGCCCCCCGCGCCGCCGAAGTTTCGGGCGAAGCCCGAAACGGTGACGCAAAGCGTCACCGGGCATAAAAT
>JAISVP010000122.1 GCA_031271475.1 Oscillospiraceae bacterium
TTTTGCGGCAACAAGCTCATCCATTACCTTCTTGTTGTTTACAAAGTCGCCTGTTGCTTCAGCATACTTCTTCATCGAAGCTGCATCCTTACAGAAATATTCAAGAGTAGCTTTTACAAGGTCTGCGTTGTCAGAATTAGGGCTGACTGCAAGCCATGTGCCACCCCAGAAATATGACTGCGGACCTTCAACAAGTGCCCATTTACCGTAAGATTCAGTTTCCTTGCCTGCTGCGTTTGTTAAGAAACCGTTCGCTGCATCTTCCGGCGTGCCTGTATCTTTAACACCCCATGTAGAAGCGAACGCACCGAGTGTAATATCAGATTTACCAAAAGCATTCCACTCATCGGACCACTGACCCAAATCCGTAGCCCACTTGTTGTCATGGTATTCTTTAGCCATTTCCATAAAGTTCGTAACGTCATCAGTCACGTTGAGCTGCATATCACCAGTAATCCAACCGTCTTTACGTGCGGAAGAGAAGGTCTGCCACATACCGCCCAAAGTAGCAGTCATAGCAGTTTTCTTACCGGAAGCTTCAGCAACTTCCGCAGCTGTTTCCTTGAAAGTCGCCCAGTCTTTTACTTTCGCCTGCATTTCTTCGGGAGTCTTCACGCCGAGGAGTGATTCCGCAAGGTCAGTACGGTAAGCCCAACCGCCCGGAGCTGCCTGGAAAGAAACTGCTTTTAAGTCAGAACCAACTTTACCTATTTCAAGAGTATAACCGTAATTGTCTGCAAAATCTGCTTCTGTGAGACCTACATCTGACAAAGGTGCGGAATCCTGACCTTCAAGGAACTTCAGTGCAAAGTCAGCCTCTAAACAGTAGATATCAATGTCTTCGCCGGAAAGGAAGTATGTGTCATATTTCGCAGATGCCTCACCGCCGCCTACGCCGTGTGCAACCTTATTGTACTCAACGCCGCTCGGAAGAGGATTGTCTTTAATATAGTAGTCATTTACCATATCCGGGAATTCATCGTTCCAAGACATAACCGTGAACTGATCGCCATCAGTCGGAAGTTTAATGTCCGCACCCTCATTGCCGCCTGCTGCTGTCGTCTCCTCATCGCCTGCTGTCGTTGTTGACGCAGGAGTTGTCGTTGTTCCGCTACCGCCATCTGTTTCTCCGCAAGCCGCAAAAGCTGTGCCTACAATCGTTAACGCCGCTAAGAGCGCCAATGTTTTCTTGAAATTTTTCATTTGAAAATTTCCTCCTTAAATTATATTGTTATGGTATGCCCGTCTCACTATCATTATGTTAGAAAGACGCGTGAACGGGTTTCGGGTTTTCCTCTTCGTAACCTTCAGTCTAAACCTCCGGCAGTACAACGCACCGCCGCATCCGAGCTTTATTTATACTTTAACCTGCACAACACTTAACTGGACTCAGACCGGTCATTTGAAGTACTCCCCGCCGCGTTTTCCGTATGCCCTTACTATACAATACCACCAAAGTTTTGTCAACACTTTAGTGCAAACCTTAACCTTTATTAGTAATGTTGCACAATAAACGCAATGCTTTTTTGTGCAATATGCTATACTTTCCATGTCGAATTGAATAACTCTTACAAATCAGTAACGGTGCCGAATTTACAAGCAAATCTGCCCTTGAAACCCGCGGTAAACTACGGCATATTCATAGTATTTCTATTAAAACAGAAATTACTGCGACTGTTTAACCGACTGTAATATACGGTGCGATTTCGGACAGCATATCTTCTCCTATGCCATCCACATACAGAAGTTCATAAACTGTTGTAAAAAAACCGATTTTCCCCCTTAATTCGACTATCTGTAAAGCCCAAAATTCCCCGACTCCAGGAACAGCCGCTATTTCTGCCACGGTTGCGGTATTAATATTCACCGGAAACAAAGGTTCCTGCACGTCATCCATTTCAGGCATTTGCTGTGTTTTTGGCATTTCATGGCTTGCCTGTGTTTCCTGCACTGTAGGAAAAGTGCTTGGAGGAAGTGTCGGAACCGTGGTTTTTAATTCTTCCTGAGACGTTTTAACCTCATCGGAATAGATTGTGACAGGTGATGTTGTTCTGAAATTTTTTTCTAAATCTTCTTTACTGTCAGGTACAACTATATATATAATGCCAAGATTGACTGCAAATAAACCAAGCAGCAGAATATACAATTTTTTCTTTTCCATGACTATTGCCTCAATTTTACAGCAATATTATATTCGTATTGTGCTTATAATATTGTTGCGGCGTCAAAATTCAGATTTGAAGGAGTTTTTAATTATGAAAGGTCAGTTCACTCAAAAGGGTTTAGACGCGCTTAATCGTTTTAAAATGGAATCCGCTTCTGAAGTAGGTGTTACTCTTAAAGATGGCTATAACGGCGATTTAACATCAAGACAGGCCGGCTCTATCGGCGGTCAGATGGTTAAGAAAATGATAGATGCATATAAAATGCAGTAGTTAATACCGTCAATATATCAACCACGGGGACAGCATATGCTGTCCCCGTGGTTAGTAAGTGCCAGCTTCAGCGCCTGTTTAGTCCTCAAGGAAAGACTCTATTCTATATAATTTTCTATATACCGCCGAATGACGAATGTGAAGTAAATGTCCTTGGCACGCGGATATTTATCAGAAGTCAACAGATATTGCAACAGAATTCCCTCCGACAAACAGGACAACCTTAAGCAAGTCCTTAACGGTAATTTTTCCATCTCTGTCTATGTCGGCAGCACTTTTATTTATTTGAACAGGTTCGTCAAGCAATAACCGGGCAATAACTACCGCATCGGCTATTGTCACACTGTCAATCCCATCCGCATCGCCGAGAATCGGCATATTTCCCAAAGAAATAAATTCAAGTTCATTCCCGGCAGCGTAATTCTTAGAAAAAGCATCAGCATATCCGCAGATTGTAAAACCATCCGTTTTAACTGTTGCGAGCATATCGTATGAGTAATAATACCCGAAAGTTTCGTCCTCAATACCTGAAACACTGCTCCAAACTGTTACTTTTATAAGATTTGGACATCCAAAAAATGCATAACTTCCAATATCCGTAACAGTATATGGAATTTCTATATCAGCAAGACTTATACAGTCGGCAAATGCGTATTTACCTATGCCTAAGATACCGTCCGGGAGTGTTATACCCGTAAGAGCCGTGCAGTTTAAAAATGCCAAATCACCGATATACTTAATGCCGTCCCCGATTTTTATAAAGGTAAGATCTGTACAGTTTTCAAATGCTGAAAGTCCTATATCTGAAACACTGTTTGGAATTTCTAAGCTTTTTAGCGATATGCAGTCACTGAATGCACCTGTTCCAATACTTTTGACACTGTCTGCGACTTTAACGCTCTCAAGATTCTTGCAGTCATAAAACAGAAAATCTGCAATATCTGTAACATTTCCGGGAATTTCTGCGTATGTAAGTTCGGTGCAGTTGTGAAATGCCGAAACCCCGATGCTCGCAACACTGTCAGGAATTCCCACACTGGCAAGACTTGTGCAGTTGTCAAACGCCGAAGTTCCAATTCCTGTTAATCCGTTTGGAATCGTTATGTCTTCAAGACCTGTGCAATCGGAAAATGCCAAGTCCCCAATATCGGTAATACCATCGGGTAGTTCTATGCCCGTAAGGCTTTCACAGTACAGAAACGCCCCATCTCCAATATCGGTAACACCGTTTGGAACGGTATATTCGCCGGTTTTGCCATTTGGGTAACAAATCAACTCCGTCTGGTTTTTGTTAAACAGTACTCCGCCAATACTTGAATACACAGAATTATTTTCGGAAACGTTTATACTTGTAAGATTTTTGCTGTACACAAACGCCGCGTATCCAATATATGTTACGCTGTCCGGGATTTCAACATCATTAAGACTTGTCCGCCAAAACGCAAAATCTCCGATATAGGCAATTCTATTCGGAATCTTTATACTTTCAACAGATATACAGTTTTCAAATGCACTCTCACCTATGCCTGTAACCGGCAATCCTTCTATTTCATACGGAACGGCTATATCAGTATCATTGCCGATATAGTCGGTAACAGTGACTTCATCACCGCTTACCGTATACGCAAAATCTCCTAAAGTTTCCGCAAACACTGTGTCAGGATTTACTATGTGAAAAACACCCGGTGCTGTCAATGCAAATATCGCAGCAATAAGTGCTGTTTTCAGTTTTTTCATTTTTTCATCACACATCCTAATATAGTCATTTCTAACAACTACGGTCTCGGCTTTGCCGAGACCCACACGCATTTGCGTGCATCGACAAGGACGGGTTTCGCCCGTTCGGGGTCGAAATTACTATATTAGACTCCTTGCGTTCAATTTTACAAGAAACCCATTGTACTCAAATATATTATACTGCATTATCTTTCAAATGTCAAGAGGGTTTTTCATTATTAATCCGCAAATAAACTCTTGCCTCCCACGGGCAAGCCTAAAATGAGATTAATCCGCTTCGGATAACCACTCAACTTTCTGCAACTCCGTTCCGTCTTTACGTATTTTCGCAAACTCACCGCTATTTTCAGTTGCGAAGTATATCCTTTCATCGAAAATATATAAAACCCACTGCTATACGAACCAGTTAGTTCGGTTAGTTCACTTCCGATTGTTCTCATTTTGCATAACTGTTCGTTTTTTTCTTTAAGAGAAAAATAAATTCATTATCTGCATTAAAAGCACGCACCGTTCCTTCTGACAAAAGCAATGTCTTTTCAGTACCGTCTTTGCGTATTTTGTAGAGATTATTGTTTTCACTATAGTTTTTGTAGTAAATCCAATCATCGGCTAACATTAGGCTTGAAGTGCTTTCGAAGATTATTTCTATCCGTTCTGTGCCGTCAGTCCTACTTTATATAACCCGCCCCCGTTTTGTTTTGGTGCTTTATTTGGATAATAAATCCAGTCGCCGTCAACCACAAAAGGTATGGTGCGGATAGTTTTGTTTACAATTTTCTTTCCCTCGCCGTCATTTCGAATTCTGTAAATTTGATAACCGCTTGCAGGGGCGTAATAAATCCAGTCGCCGACGACATTAATGCTTGTTATACCTCCTTCTGCAAGCAAAGATACGTCCGTTCCGTCCGTCCGCATTTTATATAGCCCGTGCTCGTTTTTACTTACCCGCATATAACAATAAATCCAGTCGCCTAACACACTAATATCGTCAACATAATGCACAGAACTGTCTGTTGCCTTAATACAGATAGAACAGAAAATAAAATCGCAAGAAATAAGTTAAATTAAAGGGACAATCCCCCTTGTAATCAAAGGATGTTTAAATATCGCTGGGTCGACTCAAAGAGCCGCCTTTATTCCTAAATCAAAATCTAACAGACCACAAAGTTTTGCATACTATTTGACTTTGCATAAAACAACATAGGACTTCTTATGAGGAGTCCTATGTTGTTTGCCGTCATTAGAACTTACATTATTCACCGACATTATACCACATTATTTTCTGATTGTCAAGTCGGTATCTCTTGTAATATCCATTACGATTCGTATCTTCCAGTCTGACGCACAAGTTACCGTTTTTGTATGCGGATACAGCAATTTTCATATTTTAGCAATGCATGAAATCCTGACAGTATTAAAAATCGGTTTCTTTGTTGAAGTGTATTCTTGGTATTCATGTTCTTGCATAAACAAGCATATTATAACATTATTATCCAATAAATCAAGGTGTTTACGGTTAATCTAAACCGCAAAAACGAGCCGCTGATTTATAATATGGACTTGCATTTTTCGAGGTGTAACATATGTGTAACAGCGGCAAAAAACAGAAAACAGAAATTACACCGCGATTACAGCGTTAAATATCCCATGAAATCAGATTTTGTGCTTTGATTCTAAACTTACAGGATAATGACATAAATATATATTTATGTTAAAAGTGTTTGTAGCAGGCGGGCGAAATTATATATAAT
>JAISVP010000167.1 GCA_031271475.1 Oscillospiraceae bacterium
TAATAGGTCAGGGCATTCAAACTGGAATAATATAAAACGGCGTAAGGAAGCAACAGATGCTGTTAAGGGTAATATTTTTACTAAAATAGGGCGGGAAATTTCTGTATGTGTTAAAGAATCCGGTGCGGATCCGAATAATAACAGCCGTTTGAGGGACTTAATTGCCAAAGCAAAATCAAACAATGTTCCGAATGACAATATAGACCGCATAATAAAAAAGGCCTCCGGAGAGGACAGTAAAAACAGTTATGAAGCTATTACTTATGAAGGGTACGGGCCCGGAGGAGTTGCCGTAATTGTTGAATGCCTTACCGATAATAAAAATCGCACGGCGGCTGATGTGCGGCATTATTTTGACAAATTCGGCGGAAATATGGGGACTGCCGGATGCGTTTTGTTTATGTTCAGTCAAAAAGGTATTGTGCAGATTGAGAATATCGGATATGATGAAGACAAAGTGATTGAGGACAGTTTTGAGTATGATTCACAGGATGTGTCTTTTGAGGATGATATAATCACGGTTGTTGTGGATCCGGCTTCTTTGCATGATGCGCGCGAGGGATTAACGGATAAGGGCTACAATGTGCTGTCCGCCGATGCTATGCAAATTCCGGCAACTTATACAGCATTAACTGATGAGGAAAATATTAGAAAAATGGATCTTCTTTTGGAACGCCTCGAGGACAATGACGATGTGCAGAATGTGTGGCACAATTATTTAGTTGGCAGTTAGGAACTTCGGTACAGCCGTTTCTATGGGAGGTGATTATCCGCTTGAATCATAAAGAACAGTTAACTGCTGACGGGAACTCTTTAGAGTCAGCCGGACAAAACATAACGCAGTCAGCCAATGCGAACCGCGAAACTGCAAACAGTACCTTGGAAATCCGGGGTTTAATAAATTCATGGGATGCTATGCGTAAAGAAAAACATCCGCTGTATCTTTACGGAATGGGTGACGGCGCGGAAAAAATTATATCCGTGCTTAGCTCAAAAGGCATTGAAATAGCAGGGGTTTTCGCAAGTGACGATTTTGTACGCGGACAGTCTTTTGCAGGGTATAAAGTTCGGAGATTTTCAGATATTGTAAGGCGTGCGGATGATGCCGCCGTTGTTGTCGCATTCGGTACGGATAAACCCGATGTTATTAAAAGAATTGAAGATATGGCAAAAAAACGTACTGTTTATGTTCCCGATGTTCCTTTAGTCGGCGGCGGACTTTTTACTTATGAGTACTGTATGCTGCATATGGAGGAAATATCACAGGTGTACGGTATGCTTGCGGATGATGATTCCCGATTGGTGTATGAAAATATTATAAAGTTTAAGATTACAGGCAATTTGGATTTCCTTGCGGCGGCGACTTCAGGATATAAAAAACCTTACGGTAATATTTTAACCTTAAGTGAAGACGAAGTTTTTGCTGACCTCGGTGCATATAACGGCGACACGGTAAAGGAATTCGCTGAATGTACGCACGGCAGGTACGAAAAAATTTATGCCGCTGAACCCGATGTGAAAAGTTTTAGAAAACTGTGCAGAAATACGGAAAGTATGCGGGATATTGTGCTGATTAACAAAGCCGCTTGGAGTATATCCGGGAAAGTTCCTTTTGATGCGCAGTCGGGACGCCAGTCTGCTGTATCGGCAGGCGGTAACAATGAAGTCGATACTCTTGCCGTGGACGAATTGCTTAAGGAAGGAACGGTGCCTTCCTTAATTAAAATAGATGTTGAAGGAAGTGAATTGCAGGCAATTTGGGGTGCGAGCAAAACAATTGCCGAACATACCCCGAAAATGACTGTGGCTCTTTATCACAGAAATGAAGATATTTTCGCTTTGCCTTTGCTTATAAAATCCATGAACCCGTCATATAAATTTCATATTACTCACAGTCCGTGCATTCCCGCATGGGAAACGAACCTGACTGTTTTTTAACCGTCAATCGGTAAATAGCATACCTTACGTTTTTGATAATAGGCAAGGTACTTAAATCCTGCTTTTTTAGCAAGTTCAATGCCTTCCGGAATGCCTTTTCCTAAATCCGTTATACAGTGCGAATCCGACCCAACGGAAATTATTTCCCCGCCTAAGTCTTTGTAGAGCTTTATATGTCTGTATTCGGGGAGAGTTTTGCCGTATTTTTCGCCGAATTTCGCCCACAGTCCGGAAGTGTTAATCTCCAGTCCTTTTCCCCTCCGGATAAGGCTTTTGAAGATTTCCTCAATTATCCCGTCATATTGAGAAATATCAACTAATATGCCATGCCGGATTTCAATGTACCGTAAACAGTATGTCAAATGTGCCAGTACATCAAATGTCCCTGTGCTGCACAGTTTTAAGATTTCCTCAAAATATGCCTGCAAGAGTTCGCTGATGTTTTCTTTGCTGTAATCAATCCAGTAAAAATCCTGTCTGCCCGGAAGAGCGTGTACTGACGCAAGAATAAAGTCAAGCCGCGGGTCAGCCGCAATCTCTTCCGCACGTTCGGGTTCCTGCGTAATCTGTCCCAGTTCTATTCCGGCAACAAATGTGAATCCGTCAGCAGAAATACCGCCGTAAGTTTTCTTTACGGCGGTATTTTCCTGCATGAATTTTTCAATATTGAGCGTCTTGTATGTTTCGGCATCGCCTAAATCACAGTGTTCGGTGATTGCAAGCACTTTTATCCCCATAGCAATAGCTTTTTTACATAATGCGGCAGGGTTGTTTCCCGCATCCTGCGGTGCATCCGGGGAATTCCTTGTGTGCGTATGGCAGTCGATCATAAATGTACTCCTTAATTTGTAATTTTTATGCCGCAGCGGGGAATTCCTTAATTTTACCGCTTAATTTAAGGACAATGTACATTAAATCTTTAGCGTCAATTTTGCCGTCTTTGTAAACATCGGCGGCTTCCGCGTTAATTTCGGAACTTTCATCAAGCAGGAAGTTTGCAAGCGCAACAACGTCCGCAACTGTAACTTCGCCGTCTTCGTTAACATCGCCGGGAATGACCTGCGGTTTGTCGCCAAGTGAAACAAACTCAAACCCGTTTTCGGTTGCGTAGGTTTCAGCGGCAGTTCCGGAGTAACCGTGAATTGTGAAATTATCAATTTTCACGTCTTCAAAATTAAAAGAAACATAGATATACCCAAAGGCAGATTGCTTGATATTATCAACACTGTCCGGGATGGTCACGCTTGTAAGGCTTGTGCAATTTTCAAACGCACTGTCCCCAATACTCGTAACGCTGTCCGGGATTTCTACGCTTGTAAGGCTTGTGCAACCAAAAAACGCCTCATCTCCAATACTCGTAACGCCGTCCGGTATTTCTATGCTTGTAAGGCTTGTGCAATATGCAAATGCTTCAACCCCAATACTCGTAACACTGTCGGGTATTTCTACGCTTGTAAGATTTGTGCAACCGAAAAACTCACCTTCATCAATAATAGTAACGCTGTCGGGAATTTCTATGCTTGTAAGATTTTCACAAAGACCAAACGCCCATTCCCCAACACTTGTAACGCTGTCGGGTATTTCTACGCTTTCAAGACTAGTACAATCTTCAAACGCACTGTCTCCGATACTCGTAACACTGTCGGGTATTTCTATGCTTGTAAGGGTTATACATTCCCGAAACGCACCATCGCCGATACTTGTAACGCTGTCCGGAATTTCTATGCTTGTAAGACTCATGCAACCGTAAAACGCATGAGACAATATACTCGTAACACTGTCGGGAATAACATATTCGCCTTCTTTTGCGGCTGGGTAACAAATTAATACTGTTTGAGTCTTGTTAAACAATGTTCCATCAAGACTAGAATATACAGGATTGTTTTCGGAAACGTATATACTTTTAACTGAATATGAAAACGAAAAATCCCCAATATTCGTAACGCTGTCTGGGATTTCTATGTTTATAAGATTATGACAATATGCAAACGCGTCACCCGCAATTCCTACAGTTCCGTCCCTTATAACTATTTCTGTATTTTCAGGCATTTCACCTTTATACTCATACGCCACTTTTCCTGCATAAACTAATCCGTCAGGCTGTGAATCAAGCCATGCAGTATTATAAAACGCACTGCTACCAATACTCGTAACACTGTCGGGGATTTCTATGCTTGTAAGGTTTGTGCAATTCGAAAACGCACCACCCCCGATGCTTGTAACGCTGTCGGGAATTTCTATACTTGCAAGACTTGTGCAATAGGAAATCGCACTATCCCCGATTCTTGTAACACTGTCCGGGATGGTTATACTTGTAAGTCTTTCGCAATTATAAAACGCATACTTTTCAATACTCGTAACGCTGTCCGGGATTTCTATGCTTGTAAGACTTGTGCAATAGAAAAACACACTATCCCCGATACTCGTAACGCTGTTAGGTATTTCTATACTTGAAAGACTTGTGCAATAGGAAAACGCACTATCCCCGATACTTGTAACACTGTCCGAGATTCTTACGTTCGTAAGACCGCAATAAGCAAACGACCAATTTCCAATACTCGTAACGCTGTCAGGAATTAATATACTTGTAAGACTTATGCAATTATAAAATGCATCATCCCCGATACCCGTAACAGGCAACCCATCAATTTCACCCGGAATAACAACATCGCCGCCGTCCCCTGTGTAATCTGTAATTGTAACCCCACCGTCAGAAATTTCATACTCGAAATCCCCGAAAGTTTCCGCTGAAATTTTTACGGAATTCCCTATGTACAGCGTTCCCGCCATACAAAAAAGCATTGCCAGCGCGGTCACCGTTGCCGCAAGTTTTGTTCTTAAATCTTTCATTTTTTCACCTTTCTTAATCAATTGGGATTTATACCCAATGTTTCTGCTAACCGGCTTTATATTAACCTCAAAATCATTATAACATAAACTGCATAATTTGTCAAGCATAATTGTAAAAAAAGTCACGGCAACAGCATTTCCTTTTTGAAAAAAATAAACCTGCTAATAAAAGTCAAGCCCTAAAATGAAAAAAGTACGTGGAAATTTTTCACAACCAATCAAGACAGGAAAATGTACAGCAAAACTAACCCGCTACAAGGAGTTTATCGCATGATTCGCATCCCGATATATCATCGTAAGCAAAACGAAAAACCGCTCCCAAGCTGATATAAATGGCGTGTAAGCCGTATCAACAAGTTCGGGCGGCGATCTTTCTCGTTATCGGTATTGCGACCTGCATAGCCGCTCGGGTCGGTCTCCACCGTTGCCCTATCCTGCTTGCAGGTAAGCATATTATTACCGATTTTAAGACCGCTTATACTGTTAAAACGGATTATTTATTAACACATTCGTTCACACGAGCATAATAAATCCGCAAAAACTTATTCGCACCCGCAATCATATAAACTTTGTGTGGTTTTCCCTCGGAACACTTTTTGTCGAGAAATTGAAAAGTTGCTTCATGTTCGTGTGAAAGTTGTAAAACACAACACATCACTTGAAATAATGCTTTTCGTAAATGTGGCGAGCCTTGTTTGGAAATACGGCGTGAATGTTGATTGTAAAAGCCAGATTGATTCTCAGGTGGCTCAATCCCCGCAAAGCTAACAATTGAATTTCTTTTCGGATAATTACGAATATCACCGATTTCGGCTATGAACTGCGGTGCAAGAACTTTGCCGACACCGTGCATTGCAAGAACGGTATTATATTCGGGGAGATGTGAAGCGATTTCGGACATCTGCGATTTAACAGTTGCAACCGTTTCACAAAGGTTTTTAAGTTGATTCACAGTTTGAACTATGAGTGTTTTTTAAAAATCATCATTCGATTCGGCAAAGTCGGTAGGCAATTAAGAGTGACCGAATAAACCCATTCCGCTTTATGATTGCAAAAGTTGTAACCGTTCTTATGACACCACTTTTCGTATTTGGCAACAAATTTCTGCTTGGAAAGCATAGTTACACAGAGGCAATGCAGAAAAGCCGCAACAAAATCAATCCATTTTTCGTGACAGTCTCTTTCACGAGCGGTGCTTGAAAATAACTCATTTGCACCGGGGAAAGTTGGGTCAAGTAACGAAATAAGATTGTTTTTCAGCATAGTCTTAATTTTAGTGTATTCACTAAGCTGGCCGATTGTAAGTTTTCAAGAGCTTACGTTATTCATCGACAAGTTTGTAACGTGAAAGTTTAGCCCACTTGTCAAGGCAATAACCCGCAATTTTGAGGGCATCAACTTTATCGGTTTTGTCGCGGCGAATGGTATCACTGCCATAATCGTGAATTAATTTTGCATTGACAACACAGACGAAAATTCCCTCACGACAAAGGAAATTAGCAATCGGCTGGAGTATTTTCCTGTGTGTTCCAACACAACTCTTGTTTCGCCATCAAGCGAATGAATATACTCACAGAGTTCTGTCAACTGATCTGGAAAATGTTCAATGTCGAAGGGTTTTGCTACGACTTCTCCAAATGGTCGTATAATTGCAATTTTGCTTTTGCCTTTCGATACATCAATACCAACAGCGTTCATAATTTAGTTCCTCACAAAAATAGATTTTGTAATCGGCGACCATCTTTTATGCTTATTGTCTATTCTATTTGCTAAGTTACACGAACGCACCCAATAGGGCGGGGCTACCTGATCTAATCGAACGTCGCAATAAGAGGATGGCTGACTGTTTATTTTACGGACGTGAGAAAAACTCAGTCAAAAAGGAAAGTCGTCAGACCAATTATACTCTTATTATGGTTAAACAACAAGCATAGATACCTTGCAGTTTGAACTGCTTGAGTCTATAAATCTATTGTAGCAAAGGAGTTTGTCGAGATTGAGAGCGGCAATGAACATTAGACCTCCTCGGAAATTAAATCCGTGCTTCGTAATTGATAATGCCACAGATTAACGCCATACGCAAGCCGAAACGTCTACGGCGATTACGGTATTTAGCTGATGTAATTTTTAAAA
>JAISVP010000008.1 GCA_031271475.1 Oscillospiraceae bacterium
CCGCACGCAAATGCGTGCGTTAATGGAAACTGGGAACTGAGAACTGAGAACAGGAGAACTTCGCTTATCGAAGTTCCCGATCGAAATTATTATATATCTGAAATAACAGGAGGGTGTCATGCTCATAAGCGTTGTAGTGCCTTGTTATAACGAACAGGAAGTTTTGCCGATGTTCCACTCGAAACTCACAGATGTTTTGGGTAAAATGTGTCAGAAAGAGGAAGGGCTTGACTATGAAGTTCTTTTTGCCGATGACGGTTCGGCGGATATTACACTGCAAAAGCTCCGTGACCTTGCGAAAAAAGACCGGCACGTAAAATATATTTCACTCTCGCGCAATTTCGGGAAAGAAGCGGCGATATATGCCGGACTTGAACATTCACTCGGAGATTTTGTGGTGGTAATGGACGCGGATTTACAGCATCCCCCTATGTTTCTGCCGCAGATGTACGGGTACGTAAGGGACGGCAATTATGACTGCACCGCCGCAAGACGTGTAAACCGTGCTGGAGAGAGTATAACGCGTTCATGGTTCGCCGGTTTGTTTTACAAGTTAATGAATAAGTATTCGGACATTAACTTAGTGGACGGCTCACAGGACTTCCGCTTTATGTCAAGGCGGATGGTCGATGCGGTCTTAAGCATGAAAGAAACAAGGCGTTTTTCCAAAGGGATATTCAGCTGGGTCGGATTCAGAACGAAATATATTGAATACCCGAATACGCAGCGTGTCGCGGGCAAGACGTCATGGTCATTTAAGAAACTGCTGGCATATTCCCTTGACGGGATTTGTTCTTTCTCGACATCGCCGCTTAATGTCCCTGTTGTGCTGGGCGCGCTGATGTGCATAGCTTCCGTAATCAGTTTTATAATCATGGTGATTTACTATGCGGGTTCGCACGAATTTATGTTTGGATCCCTGTATTACACAGTCACGCTGTGGGCGGTTATCAACACAGTCGTACTGGTCGGAGGTATTGTCACAGGATGTCTGGGCGTCGTAGGGCAGTACATCTCAAGGACGTTCATGGAAGTGAAGAACCGTCCGATTTATATAGCAAAAGAAATGAACTTAAAGAGAATTAATTCAGATGAATAAACAAATTCGTTTACTGATTATAGTGCTTTTTTCAGTAACCGCCGTACTGGCGGGCGCTGTTATTTACGGAAGCACCGGCATTGATTCGGAAACTTCCGGCAATACCGCCGGAACGGATGAGAGTCAGCCTGATATAAAATCCCTTGGCACCGAAATAAACGCTCACAGGATTTTTATGCATCCGTCAGACAAATACGGCGTTATAAACAACGGGGGCAAAACCGTCATAGACCCAATCTATTCCGGTCTGAGTTTTTTAGGAACGGAATGTCTGATTGCCTTGGACGGCTCCGGCAACTACGGAATAATTAACCTAAGCGGAGATACCGTTATGCCGTTTGTTTTTTCTTCATGTGAAAAAGCCGGGAATAACGCGTGCATTTGCCGCACGGGCAAAGACTTTATCATTGTGAATGAGAACGGCATACCGTATATGAATGAGGAATGGGAAAGCGTAAATTTTACGGACGGACTGTTCACGCTCAGAAAAAGCAACGGGGAATACCGTGCACGCATTAACGGGGAAAACGCTTTGGAAATTGTAAGTCTTGTGTTGGTGGAATCGTTTGCCGGACACAGTTTTACGTTTTCGCTGACTTATGAGGACGAAAATTCCGTGCCGGATTTTAAAACATTAAGAAAACTGTCGGAAAAATCCGCAGATACCGTAACTAAGATGTTTGCGGGAGACATTGCCGCAATAGGTTATTACAAAAGCTCAAACCCGGACATTTCATTGGGAGCATACGAGCTTACAGAAGCAGTTTCGGCAGCGGCTTATACTTCCCGTGACTCAAAAGGAGTCTGTTCTTACATTTTTGAGTTTAAAGGGAAAGCCGCGCTTAAGGACAGTCCTGAACCCGCGAACAGTGACCTGAATACCGATATAGACATTTTAGTTACTATGCTCAAGAACGCGAACGGGGAACTGATTATGGATTCGATAGAACTCGGCAGCATTGAAATTTAGTTCTTCAAGGAGAAACGGTCATGAACATTGCGGTAATTTACGGCGGAATGACAGGACATTCAAAGAAAATAGCAAAAGCTGTTGCCGACGCATTGGGGACACAGGCTCTTAACGTCAGGGACAAACCGGAACTTGGCAATACGGACATTCTTTTTGCCGCGGGCGGAATTTACGGCGGAGCCTGCCATCCGGAACTGACGGAATATGCAAAGACATTAAGTCCGGATAAAGTTAAGCGGGCGGTTTTAATGACGTCGTCCTGCTTCGGGAAATCCGGACAGGATGAAATAAGGAAGATACTTACAGACATCGGAATTAAGGCGGACGAAGAAGAGTACCGCTGTTTCGGGGGTTTTCTGTTTGTTAAAATCGGGCATCCAAACAAAACTGAAATTGACGGTGCGGTAAAGTTTGCAAAGTCGGCACTTAAATGACAGCATAAAAAACAGGAGACATAGTTATTATGAAAAAAGCAGCGGTTATTATGGGAAGCGGAAGTGACTGGGATGTGGTTAAAGGAGCGGTTGAACAGCTTGAGAAGTTCGGAATCCCAACTAAAACATGCGTAATGTCAGCACACAGAACCCCTCATGCGGTGCGTGAATTTGCGGAAACGGCAAGACAGGAAGGTTTCGGGGTAATCATAGCGGCGGCAGGCAAAGCGGCACATTTGGCAGGCTCGGTTGCCGCATATACGACACTGCCTGTTATCGGACTGCCGGTTAAGTCGTCCGCCCTTGACGGACTGGACGCGCTTTTGTCAACAGTACAGATGCCCAAAGGCGTACCCGTGGCGACAGTGGCAATTGACGGAGCGGCAAACGCGGCAATCCTTGCGGCACAGATTCTTGCCGTTTGCGATGAAGCGTTGGCTCTTAAGCTGACCGGACTTAAACAGGAAATGGAAAACGATATAAAAGTGCAGAACGCAAAAATTCCGGCAAAGGAAAGCGTTGCTTTATAATTACCCCATCAAAAAATACAATCCTTGGAGGCATACTGTGTTTAGTGAAATTAAAGAAGAATGCGGCATATTCGGAATTTACAACAATATGGAAAGTGATGTTGCCGGTAAAGTTTATCACGGTATTTACGCACTTCAGCACCGCGGACAGGAGAGCTGCGGCATTGTGGTAAATGATATGGGACTGTTTACCCAGCACAGGGATCTGGGACTTGTTCCGGAAGTTTTCACTAAAGAGAGTATTGAAAAACTGGGCAGAGGCAATATGGCGGTCGGTCATGTTATGAACAATTCCGGGAAGCCCGACAGCGCGAGCGTCCAGCCGACCCTTATTAAGCACGTTAAAGGACAGATGGCGCTGTCCTATAACGGATGTCTGGTTAACGCTATGGAGCTTAAAAGGCAGTATGAATTGGGCGGCGCGATTTTTCACAACTCCACGGACGCGGAAGTTATCGCCTATGCGATAACCGAACAGCGGCTTAACAGTAAATCCATTGAAGAAGCGGTTTTAAAGGCAATGTACAATTTACGCGGAGCATACTGCCTTCTTGTAATGTCGCCGCGAAAACTCATAGCGGTGCGCGACCCGGACGGACTAAAACCGCTTTGTATGGGGAAGTGTGCGGACGGTTCAATTGTATTTGCATCGGAGTCATGCGCGCTTGATATAATAGATGCGAAACTCATAAGGGATTTATTGCCCGGAGAGGTTGTGGTAGCCGGGGATTCGGGAATAACTTCAATTAAAGAACACTGCGGGGAAAAGTCCTCAATGTGCGTATTTGAGTTTGTATATTTTGCAAGACCCGATTCAGTGCTTGAGGGCACGACCGTGCAGACCGCAAGGAAAAAAGCGGGTGAAATACTTGCCGCTGAACACCCGGTGGAAGCCGATGTCGTAATCGGAGTACCGGACAGCGGGCTTGACGCCGCGATAGGGTATGCGGAAAAATCCGGAATTCCGTATGCTATCGGTTTTATAAAAAACCGGTATGTGGGCAGAACTTTTATACAGCCCTCTCAAAGCGAGCGTGAACACAGCGTCAAAATAAAGCTCAATGTAATCCGTGAAGTGGTCGCCGGAAAGCGGGTTGTGCTTGTTGACGACAGCGTTGTCAGAGGAACAACGAGCATACCGGTAGTAAATCTTCTGCGTGAGGCGGGAGCAAGCCAGGTACATATGCGGATTTCAAGTCCGCCTTATATGCACCCGTGCTATTTCGG
>JAISVP010000010.1 GCA_031271475.1 Oscillospiraceae bacterium
ATTTTTGATAAAACCATATGGAATGACGGCGTATTCGACAAATACCGCGAAACTGTTCCGATGGTGAGGACAAACGCACTTTTAACAAGCGGCGCGTTCCGTCACAGAGCAGACTGGGCAGGTCTTTTCCCCGAACAGGCAGGCGGAAATAAGGCAACAATTCCGTATACTGGCATTCTTGACGGGGAAGCCGACAACTACGATGGCGTTACAAATATGAGTCTTGACGGAGTTGATACTTTTATGCAGGATATTGCCGTTATCGGACGTATGAAAGGCTGGCAGGAAAAGGATTTTACCTATGCAATAAGCGGCAAGGACTTCATGCCGGAAATCGCAAAACAGGTAACAGCATGGTATGACAACGTCAATATCGGCGATATTCTCGCAATTCTTGATGGGGTTTTCGGCATGTCAGGCGCACTCAACGCCGACTTTGTGACTTCCCATACTTTTGACATTTCCGCAAATGCCGGAGAACTGGCAAAATTTAACGAAACGACAACAATTGAGGCATCGCAGCGGGCTTGCGGACAGAATATGAACGTGTTTTCCATAGCTTATATGCACTCGGCTGTAGTTGCCGGACTCCAGAAAAAAGCAATTGTGGAATATGCGAAAAGGCAAAGCGGACGCGCAGGATTGGAATTCACTTTTAGTGACAATGGGTCCGGCTCTCGGTGAAATGGCTAAATCTTTTGGAATGTCTACCGACCAATTAAAAGATGCATTAAGAGAGGGTGAAATTAGCATTGACCAATTTACGGGTAAATTAGTTGAATTATCGGTAGCAGAGGGCGGTTTTGCCGACAGAGCTAAAGAAATGACTGGCGGCGTTGCTACCGCTTTCACAAACGCTAAGACCGCAGTTGTAAGAGGCGTGACAGAATTAATCGGCGCGGTTGACCGCGGTGCAAGTTCTTTCGGCGGAATTCAGGGGAGTATCGAGAAAGCGGGGACGGCAACAGCAAAGTTTATAAGCGGTGCAGGAAATTTAATAGAGGCTATTATACCAATTGCCCCCGCAGCATTAACCGCAACGGCTGCAATAGCTGCATTAACTTTGACTTCCCATGGTCTTACAAAATTTCTTGCAAATGCACACACTTTTGAGAATGCAATACTTGAAATGCAAAATTTCGCAACACTTTCCGCAAAAGCCGCAGACGGCACTAAGTTATTGACAGCGGCAGAAAGAATCGAAAATGCCGAAAAATTAAAATCAGCGGCGGCAACAGCGGCATTAAATGTAGAAACAACAAAACTTTCACTTACAAAAGCAAAGGAAACAGCGGCGGCAACCATCAACAGTGCGTTGATAAAAAAGGAAACAGCGGATAAAGCATTGTTAGCCGCACAAATCCAAAAGACTAATGTGGATAAGACTCTCGAAATTGCTTTATCACAGCAAAACGTGAATCAAAAGACTGTCGAAAGTCTTCTGACCAAAAAAATATCCGCCGACAAAGCACTTGAAGCGGCTGCTATAAAAGCGTTAAATGCTGAAAAAGCTGTTGAGATAGCCGAAACAGCGGGGGTTACAGGAGTGAAAACTGCTGAAACTGCGGTAACTGCCGCATTGACAAACGCTGAAATGGCTGAAAATGCAGCACGGGGTGCAGGTGTTCCTCTTAAACAGGCTGATTTAAGTATTACCGGGCTTTTGACGGCGGCAAAAGGGAAACTTTTATCTGTTATAACATCAGAAGTCGGTGTATTAGGAGCGGCTGGAATAGCGGCAGCCGGTCTTGGTTTTGGCATTAAAGCAATTGGAGATGTATATTGGAAAGCACAAGACGCTATTACAGAGAAAACATATGCCTTGACAGAAGATACAAAGGAAATGCAAGCGGCAACTGTAACAGCAAATGAAATGCTGAGAACTACAAGAAATTTAATTGACAGCGGAGCAGGTTATACAGAAATTCTTAATAATTCCATAACCGTTCAACAGGAAGCGGAAAAAGCGTCAGAAAGGGCAAAACTGGCAGTACAGGCACAGGACAAAGCGGTTGAAGGACTTAATGAAGAATATAAAAAGAACAGAGAGTTTGTCGAAAAGAACAAACCAAAATGGTATGATTGGCTGTCGCCCGGAGCGGCATTAGGCAAAACTCTGAATAAAGATTTTAAAGAAGCCCAAGAAGCTGTCGCTGGAGTTGAGAATGTTTTTCACAATGCTACTGTTTCCATGAATGAGGCAGAAAAAGCCGAGATAGCATATGCACAGGCACAAAAGGAAGCTACAATGGCCCTCGCTGAATATTCAGGTACAACTGTTGAACATATCGAGGAAATAAGGGAAAAACAAAAACAGTTCACTGAAGAATATGAAATGCGGATACAGGCACAGGAACAGGCACAGATTGAAGCGGCAACGAAAATGGGGAAATCTCTTGAAGAGTACCAAAATCAGTTAAAAGAAACCGAAAAAGCTGTTGAAAGTTTTACTGATAACATTATAAATGACTTCAAAAAAATGGAACTGGGTACAGCACAACCAATGAACGAAGTTATCAGTAACTTAAAGTTTAATGCAGAAGCCAGTCTCGAATTTGCAGACAACGCCGAAAGGTTACGGGAACTCGGTGTTAGTCAGACATTTATTCAGCAACTTGGAGAAAGTAAAGACGGAATGGCACAGGCGGCACAAGCCGTTAAAGAATGGGGAGATGAAACCGCGGAATCAAAGGCTCAGATAGCTGAGTTGAATGATGTTTTCAGACTTATACCGGAAGCGGCACTCGCAACTGCAAAAGCATTAAATCCTGATACCTTTGTGCCGCCTATAGAATCTATGGGCGAAAATGCCAAAACAGCACTTGAAACAGAGATGTCCGCAGTTGAAGAAACCGCAGTGTCAGCAGTGTCAGACGGAGCGGCAAGCGGAATAGCAGAAATAGGCGAAAATTTGATGAGTGCACTTGACGGGTTAGCCACTGCCGGAGAACTCGCCAATGCTGAACAAATGGGCAAAGATATTATTTCAAATGTAGCCTCCGGCATTGAGGACAGTTCAGAAATACAGACAGCATTGCAGTCATCTGTTGACGCCGCAAAAAATGGAATAGACCCATCCTCCGCCGAGACATTAGGCGGTGACATTTTAAACCAAATATCAGCGGGGCTGACAAACAACGCTGAAAACCTTACCTCTGCCTTTCAGTCAGCAATGGCAACCGGAGCGGCAAGTGGAATAGCGGCAGCCGGCGGAGATATATCGAACGCCGCACAGACGGAAATCGGTGGCAGTGTAACGGAAGGAATAATCGCAAGTCAAGGCGAAATACAAACCGCGTCACAGACAGCAATCGGTGGCGGAACCGCCGAAGGGATCGATGCGGGGACACCGCAGGTATTAGCCGCAGTAAAGAACATGATAAATCAGGGAGTTGCGGTCGTGGCGGCTTCCGTTTCGCAATTCACAGCAGCGGCAATGCAGTGTGCGGCGGGTGCGGCACAGGGCATAAGGAACGGAATTCCGGCATATGCGGCGGCTTGCCGGGATATGGCAATCGCCGGAAACAGTGCTTTTAACAGTGCAAACGAAATAAAATCCCCGTCCAGACTGTATGAAAGAAGCGCGAAATTTAACATCCTCGGCGCGGTAGCTGGAGTAGTAAAGAATTCCGGATTTTATGCGAATTCACTGAAAGAAATGGCAATAGAAGGCAACTGTGCATTCCGTGAAAATGTTGAAAAATTCCAGTTTAATGCCGTGGAAATTCCAGACATTTACAAAGATAACGGCGGTTATTCTTATGGAAGCAGAAATCTCTTAAAAACATCTGAATTATCTTCCGCAACACATACAGAAAACACCGTAAAATCGGAAAAACTTGACCGAATGATAACACTTCTTGAAAGGCTCGCCGATGCAATAACCGAAGCGGGCAACCGCCCGGTTAACATAGGAATGTCACAATTTGACGAGGGACTGGCGTTTGAGGGGTCGATGAAAGCGAGGGCGTAAATGAACAGAGAATACGGAATAACATTCCTTAATTATCACAGTTTTCTCACATTCGGAGCGATTCTCAGCAAGCGAGACGTTCCTTTTCCGCAGCAGATTTTCATCACGGAAACCGTTCCGTATTCAAATACCGAATACGATTTCAGCATGATTTTAGGCGAAAAGATTTACAAACCGATAACAATCAAATACACTTTTACGCTTGTACGCCGCGTAATCGAACTGGAAATTTTTGACAGCAGAGTTACGCAGTTCGAGGAATGGCTGACATCCCCAGCCGGGAAATCAAGACTTGATGACGACAGGATACGTCTTCATCACTTCATGGCAAAATGCACGAAAATTTCGCATGAAATCAGTCCGTACACAGCTATAATTGACACTGAATTCACCGCCGATCCGATTAGGATTTTTAATTACGGGGGTGAAAAATGTACACAGTAACAATCACTGACGGCGAAGAAAAATATGTCATAAATGAGGTTAACGCACATTCATATCAGCGGATCAGCGGCGCGAAAGTTACAGAACAGTTAAACGTACCGGCTTCATTTGAATTCGTAATTTATCCGCAAAATACGGGATATTACAGGATTACGGAACGCCGGACAAAAGTTTGCGTACGCAAAGGCACCGAAACTGTTTTTGACGGATATGTCTATAAAATCAATGAAATAATGACAAATAATGGAATAGTGTGCAAAAAATGCGTTTGTGAAAGCATTTTCGGATATTTTTACGACAGCGTCCAAAGTTTTAAAGAGTTCCGCGGTGTTTCAATGTCCCGTGTTTTGGGGCATATACTGGACGTGCATAATTCCAGTGCTGAGGATTATAAGCGGTTCCAATTGGGAAATACTGACGTTATACTGACTCCCGCCGCCCCACCGGAAAACCCGGAAAATGAGTCAAATCCGGACTTTACCATTAATTACGAAAACACGCGTGAAACATTAGGCAATTTAGTAAATGAATTCGGCGGAGAGTTTTTTATCCGCACGGAAAACGGCATAAATTATCTTGATTATCTTTTGAATTTCGGTAAATATATCGAAAATGTAAAAATAAAACTTTCACACAATATGAAAAATATTGACGTGTTTTTTGACAGTTCCGGCATAGTTACGCGACTTTATCCGTACGGCGAAAAGCTGAAAACAACCGACAGCGAGGGAAACGAGGAAACAACCGATTACCGCCTTGACATTAGGAGCGTCAACGGCGGTTTGCCATATATTGACGATTTAGCGGCACAGGAAAAATACGGAATAATATGCGGCATAGAAATATGGGATGACGCCGACACGGCAAGGGAATTAATATCGAAAGCACGGGAGTTTTTAGCCGCCAACAGCAAACCTGCGGATTCGTATAAAATTACAGCACTTGATCTGTCCGTTATAGGACTTGATTTAGATACGTTCCGGCTTGCTAATTATTATCAAATAATTAACGGAATACTCGGAATTACCGAAGATAAAGAACTGTACTTGCGTGTTTTAAAAAAGACTTACGATTTAAACAGTCCACAAAATTCCACGCTTGAATTTGGTAAAATACGACCGAAAGAATCCGAAATCAGCAAGGAAACTTACGATTTTTGGAAAAAATCGGGTTCCCTGTTACTTAATCATGCGTCATACATTGACCGATATATCCAAAAAACGGTAAACAGCCGAACTAAAAATTTTACCACAGGCAGCCAAGTTGATTCAAAAATATCTTCCGGACTGTCAGACTTGGATTTGTCCGGAAAATCTGCGGATAATACCACAGTAAACAGCACAAATCTTTCAGAAATATTAAGTGGTTTAGACCGAAGAATCGAAGCATTGGGAGGATAAAACAATGACCGGATTCAGTTTTCAGCACACATACAACGCGGTAGGTCCGTACAGATTTTACCACAATATAGGAATTGCCAAAGCGATCGCGGGTGATACATTGCCGAAATTTGGCATAGCAGTCACGGAAACGGATGAAAATGGAAACGAATCAATATCCGATTTATCGAATTGCCTTATGAAAATTCTACTCGCAAGAGTTGGCAGGGAACATGAAGTGAGCATTGACAAAGACTGCGAAATCACGGATGTTTTTGAGGAAAACGGGGAAGTAACGCACCAAGTTTTCACGGTTACGCTTGACAGCACCGATACGAAAAATCTTGTCGGCGAGTATGATATGCAATTCGTTTTGGCAAATACTGACTCACAGCTTTTGCATAAGGAACTAATTGGAAGAATTTACTTTAAACCGGGCATTCCCTGTGATTTTTTCAAGCGCGAAGCACTGACTTTTACATCGGATACGAATTTCACTTTAAGCACTGTCAATCACACGAAAACATGGGACGGAATACTTGAATATTCTGCCAATGGCGGCGACTGGGCACAGTGGAACGGCGAGGAAATCACAGGAACAAAAATACTGTTAAGCGGTTTGGGAAACACCGTAATATCGGGAGAAAACGGCGGTTTTGTACTTGACGGCGAAAACATATCATGTACAGGAAATATCGAGGATATTCTCGATTACAAACAGGTGTCAGCCGGAAGTCACCCGAAAATTGGAAGAGACTGTTTCCGGCGGCTTTTTAGAGGAAATATATGCCTTATATCCGCACCTCGAATGCCTTCCGAAACTCTTTCCGACAGTTGCTATGAAAGTATGTTCGAAGGTACCGGACTGACAGAAATGCCCGTACTTCCGGCGAAAACGCTTAGAATGAACTGTTATTATTCCATGTTCCGCGGATGTGTAAATCTTACGAAAATGGCAGAATTACCCGCCACGGCACTTGAAACGCAATGTTATTCGCATATGTTTGAAGGCTGTACAGCACTTGTAAATCCCCCGAAACTTCCGGCGAAAACGCTTGCCATAAGCTGTTATTATTCGATGTTTGAAAACTGCACTTCACTGTCAACCGCACCGGAATTATCGGCGGAAACACTTGCGGGAAGCTGTTGTCACACAATGTTCCGGAAATGCACGGCGCTTGTAAATCCTCCGGAACTTCGGGCGAAAACGCTTGCCGAAAACTGTTACTGGTACATGTTCGACGGATGTACCGAACTGACATTCGCTCCCGAACTCCCTGCGACCGTGCTCAAAAGGGGATGTTACGGGCAGATGTTTATTGGTTGCACAAAAATCACAAAAGCACCGGAATTACCGGCTAAAACGCTTGCGGAAATTTGTTATCACGCAATGTTCAGCGGCTGCACAAGACTAAATGAAATTAATGTGAATTTTACGGAATATTTGCCAATTTCGACCGTTCCTGACGATCAGGGTTTGTATGACATTCCGACTGACGGATGGTTTTCGGATATTTCATCAGCAGGCAGATTCATTTGTCCGTCTGCTTTACCAAATATTTCAGATATTTCTCATATACCGCCCGGATGGACGAGAGTTAATAAATAAAACAAGCGGGTAACAGTTATGATGAATTTCGGATTTAATATGTCAAAAAAGACCGTAGGTATGGGGGTTTAATCTTGGAAAACAAATGGATTTCGGATTCAGTATTGGGGTAAAGCCGCCGCCAAAACTGCCCGAACCGTATGACAAACTTTTACCCTCCTACCCGTCAATTCCCGCCGGAACGTATACGGTTGGGCAGGAATTGAATTTATTGCCGCCTGACCCATACGGGAAAGCATTGGTAATGTTTTACTTCATGTCTGCCAATTTATGGGGAACGGCAACAACAAACCCGCCGTGGGCATGTTCACCGAACGATTTAGCGGCAGTTCCGACAAATTTCAGCGGCAGTCAACAGCGGCAAAGCATTTTCATTGACACGGGATCCGGTGCGGAGCGGCATACATTTACTTCTTCCGCATCGGGAACAGGCATGGGATTCATTTCGATGAGCACGGTTGCGAACGGCTTTTCTCTGAAAAATTCGGCATATATTGACGGGAATTCGATTACATCCTTAAGTTTGTCAGTAACTGCCAGTATCGGAAATGACGTGATTGCGGCAGTCACAACGCGTTCCCCGGCGGCTTTCAGTGACGAATGGGAAATTATTGCAGAAACCGTAACTTTTTCGACATCCAATCAGCGTTTGTATGTATTAAAGAAAACTGCCGAAAATACGGTCGAAAACATTACGGTTACGCAAACATCAGCGGACAGGATTTATATTCAATTGCTTGCGTTTAACCAGAAAATTATGTTAAAAACTGAGCAAATCTGGAACGGCGGTTCGCAGGATTCCCACACTTCATTCACTTGCGAACCGAAGCCCGAATCCGGATTTGAAACCGTGCGGATTTACTACACCGCAAACCCTAATATTCCAGTAAATTCCTACAGGTTATACAATGGGGAATTGCTTGAGATATCCGCAAACACAACAATTTGGGCTTACGGTGCCTTGGGATTGAAACTTTCGGATATTGGAGTATATGCATTCATAATCGACAGTATTATGGCGATTGAGAGCATTCCGGAGACATTTGAGGGCGTTTCCGACAGCGTCTTGGCAGTTCTTAACACTTCCGCAAATACGGATGTTTCTGAACAAATTCCGGAATCCATTCCGGAGGAATTGAACATAACTGCGACAGTTACCTTAATTTACTAAAGGAGGAATTCTTATGATTTCAGAGAAAATTTCAGAACCAAAAGAAAGTGCCCGTGCGCATTACAAAGTGGCATTAATTGACAGATATAAAAGCCAAAAAGTGGTTGCTGAAGGCGACAATTTCATTACGCCGGCGGTTGACTGGCACCCGCATTACAGCCAGCAAGGGCAGTCAACTCCGTACGGAAAGACCGTAAATGCGCTGCTTCCGATCGGTTATGATGACGAGAGAGCGGGCGTTCACCATTGCAATTGCTCCTGTTTCGGGGCACGTTTAACCGATTTATGGGATTTTGTAAGTCTGAGAAAATCCGGCGAAGGAGCGGTCC
>JAISVP010000184.1 GCA_031271475.1 Oscillospiraceae bacterium
TAAAGAAACTTATGCGGTTACGGTGAAAAATGTTCTTTCGGATAAAGAAACTTGTGCGGTTACGGTGAAAAACGATGATACGGCAATCGGCAGTGTAGGGTTGCTGATTGGCAGTGCAAGTAATCTGAGCATAAACGACAATGAGGCAGAAATCGGTTACTGGATTGCGGAGCCGTTTTGGGGACGCGGATATATTCCCGAAGCAGTGCGGGAACTTATTCGGTATGCTTTTGAGGAATTGAATATATCCAAACTCTGGTGCGGATATTTTGACGGCAACGTAAAGTCCAAACGCGTGAATGAAAAATGCGGTTTTAAGTTCCATCATACAGAATTTGACAGGGAATGGTCGCTCATAAACGCAGTAAAAACGCAGCACATTACCTGTTTTTGTAAGGAAGACTGGAACCAAAATTTAAGTAAACGCACTGCAAAATGAACTGTACGGTAATTTCAGATCCGGACGCAAAGCCGCGGCTGTTGGAAACGGCTGTAATACACTAAGGAGAAATAGAAAATGACAATACGTAAATTACAGGATGAAATCTTAAAAATCAAGGAAGAACGCGGTGTCTGCATATTGGCTCACAGCTATCAGGCAAAGGAAATTACCGAGGTTGCAGACTTTACCGGGGATTCCTTTGCGTTAAGTACTGCTGCTGAAAAAACTGCTGCAAATACGGTTGTTGTATGCGGTGTTCGGTTTATGGCGGAAACTGTGAAAATCCTTTCCCCCGATAAAAAAGTTGTGCTTGCCAACCCTAATGCGGGATGCCCTATGGCGGAAAATTTTGACATAGAAATGCTCGAAGAAGCAAAGCGTCAGTATCCGGACTATACGGTTGTTGCGTATATTAACACAACCGCAAAACTTAAGGCACTGTGTGATGTCTGTGTTACTTCATCTTCAGCGGTTAGCATTGTCCGTAAGATTGAAAACCCTAATATTTTATTTATTCCGGACTGCAATCTCGGAAACTATATTGCAGGAATGGTTCCCGAAAAGAATATAAAAATACTGCAAGGCAATTGCCCCATTCATGCCGGTGTGGAATTACAGGATGCGGAACTGGCAAGAGCCAGTCATCCTGACGCGCTTTTACTCGTTCATCCGGAATGTTTGCCGGGTGTTTCGAAAATGGCGGATTTTGTCGGCTCGACTTCCGCTATAATGGATTATGCAGTTAATTCACCTGAAAAGGAATTCTTAATCGGCACGGAAATGAGTATAGTACATCATTTGCAATACCGGTGTCCGGATAAGGTGTTTTATCCGTTGTCAGGCAAACTTGTTTGCCCCGATATGCGAATGACTTCCCTTCCGGATTTGTATCTTGCTTTAACGGGTGCAGGTGAGGAAATTGTTATGGATCCCGAACTTATAAATGCCGCGGGGAAATGTATTCACAGAATGATAAACAGTTAGTTGTCAATGACTGCTGATATAGCCGTTTTTAACGGCTATAGTGCAGAAGTTCCTGTGCATCTTTTCAATTATAGTGATTTCGGTCGAGAACAGGCTAAGCGAAGTTCTCATCGGCGCACGCATTTTCGTGTGAGGTCTGGGCAAAGCTCAGACCTCAGCCGTTAGAAACGGTTATATCAAACAGGTCTAATATATTTGACTTTTAATTGATTTAAGGGCGTTTTTTTCAAGACGTGAAACCTGAGCTTGGGAAATACCTATCTCATTGGCTACCTCTACTTGAGTCTTCCCTTGAAAGAAACGCAGATGCAGAATATTTTTTTCCCTTTCGTCAAGACGTTTTATTGCCTCCTTAAGGGATATTTCATCAAGCCAATTCTCTACATTGTTCTTATCCTTTACCTGATCAAGTACATACAAAGCATCCCCTGAAACCGAATACACAGGCTCATACAGTGAAACAGGATCGGTAATGCTTTCCAAAGCCAGCACTACCTCGGATTTCGGACTGTCAACATCTTTGGCAATTTCATCAATAGTTGGCTCACGCTGCAAACTTACGGTAAGTTTTTCCTTTGCCTGCATAGATTTATAAGCAAGATCTTTCAGAGAGCGGCTGACTTTTATCGTATTGTAATCACGCAAATGCCGGCGTAATTCTCCGGAAATCATTGGTACGCAATACGTACTGAATCTCACGCCTTTACTCAAGTCAAAATTGTTAATAGCCTTGATAAGCCCTACAACTCCGATTTGAAATAAATCATCCACATCCTCTCCTCTGCCTGTAAACTTCTGTATAACGCTTAAAACGAGCCTTAGATTTCCGTTAATCAACTTATCTTTTGCTTCTTTATTGCCGTTTTTTTTAATTTCTTCTAATAATTGAATTTTTTCCGATTCTTTTAATACGGTTAATTTTGATGTGTTAATTCCTGAAATAATTACTTTGTTATACGCCATAGCAGTAACTCCCTCTGTGCATATTACTACTATTATTGCCATTTAACTCCTTTGTAAACAAGGAATATAATGCTAATTTTCAGCGTCTTGATAAACTCTCATGCTTTTAGTGTTAGGGACTGTTGTACCCTTTTGCCGGAAATATCCGTAAAAATTCCTTTTCTAAAACAACCCTTGCGTACCAAAAACAACCATTTTTAAGTTTTGCGGCTGAAGCTGCTTTTTTTGTGTTTTAATGCCTTGCTATGGGCGTTTCAGAGGTGCTGAAGTTCCGGAAACTTATCTTTTCTGTAATGCCGTGAAGGGTTCTACACTATTCCATACTGACATAAAATATAGTTAATATATGGTTTTTATTTATATAGCCGTTTCCAACGGCTACGGTCTGGGCAAGTCCCAGACCACGCACGCAAATGCGTGCATCGATGAGGACTTCGCTTAGCCCGTTCAGGGTTGAAATTACTATGCTGTTTTACTGTGTAAAACAGCGGTGCGTTTCGCAAGAAACGCACCGAACACGCAGTGTTCAAGAGTATATAACAAAAGATGGAGTTTTGATATGAGAAATACTTTAGCGGATATGAAAAAAATGCGTGAGGAAATAGATACGTTAGATGCTATTGCGAAAAGTCATTACTTGATGATAGAAAAACTGGGGGCGATATTGAATGTACAAGGAGAATATAACAGTATTTCGACTCTGACAAATGTTATTGACGAGCAAAAACGGCTTATAAACGAAATGATGTACTTTCATTTGCAGGAACACAAACCTGTGGTCAGGAATAATTTTAACCCTTTGGTTTCTATTGTCATGCCTGTATATTTTGAAGTTAAAGATGATTTGGAGAAGCATCGGCAGTACCTGAAAGAATCTGTATCCTCCATTTTAGGTCAGACTTACAGTCCGGTAGAGGGAATCATTATAAACGATGGATGTGGCAAGAAAGAAACAGCACTTATCGAGGAAATAATTGAAGATGCCGATCCGCATATCAGATATTTCCGAAAAGAAAACGGCGGACCCGCATCGGCGCTTAATTTCGGCATTGACATGATGAAGGGTGAATATTTCGCATGGCTGAGTCATGACGATTACTTTTATTCCAATCATATTGACGTCCATATAGATCATCTGCGCAAATCACCTGTGGATGAAAAGATTATAACAAGCACTCAAGTAGAATTTATTGATGAAAAGTCCAACCTTTTGCATCTGGAAACGGTATATGATTCCATATACGGAAAAGACTATAAACGCAGTGCTTTGAATAAGGAACGCAGTTATAATGTTTACACGATCGGCGGATGTTCCGTATTGATTCCAAAGACCGTTTTTCAGAAATGCGGACGTTTTGATCTCAAGTTAAGGGCAACTCTCGAATATGATTTATGGCGGCGGATAGAGGCTGAATATCGTTTTTCCACTATTCCAATTCTTACACATACATACCGTGTGCACCCAAATTCAGAGCATGCAAGAATTGAGAATTTATCTGATATCGTTATGAAGGAGAAAATAAAGATTATTGATAAGGTGCCAAAGGAGGATTATCTTGAGATTTACGGTTCAGAAGTAAATTATCTGCATATGCTTAAAATTATTTATTATACCGGCTGCTCTGAGCATAAAGCTGTAATTAATTATTTAAATGAAAGACTTCGCAAGCTTGGGTATGATCAATGAAGTAACGGATGCGGTCTGGGCAAAGCCCCAGACCCCGCACGCAAATGTGTGTTTCGCAAGAAACGCACCGAACACGCGGCGTTCAAGAGTATATAAAAGAGGGCTTGCCACATTTTAGACAAGCCCCCCTTTATATATTGAAAAGCGAATGACAAAAACAATTTACTGAAAGCAATTCTATGACCCAACCGAATAAAAGACAACTATACAGGGTACTTTCAGTAATTGTTGAAATGGAACAAATATTCCATTTCAACAGTGAAATTATCTTCCGCTTACTGTTTTATTGTATGCGGAAAATAAAAATATGTAACAG
>JAISVP010000128.1 GCA_031271475.1 Oscillospiraceae bacterium
ATGGGGCTTAAAGGGCGATGCTAACAGTGATGGTGATGTCAATCTTAGCGATCTTGCCGTAGTTCTTGATTACTGTATCGCTGTTTTGGTAATGGATCCTGACGTTCCGCTCGAAGACGGTTCGGCAAAATTCCTTAATGCTGATATTGATGAGGATGACGGTGTCGATCTTCAGGACTTAGGTTTTATTCTTGAGTATTGTATAGGTGTTTTAGTAATGGATCCAGATAATTCATGGGAATCTGTTACCGGAAGAGATGATCTTGTAAGACTCCCTTAAATAAATTCCTCTTGAATAATCAGACAAATATGCACGTTTATGCCGCACTAAGAAAATAGCGGAGTCGGGAAACAAACTGCCCGTTACACAAAGTAACCTGTTTTCCTCACCGCTATGTGTGCTGCGGCGGTTAAGTGCGGTGATTTAAGTACGGTACCCCGTATCTTTTGACTTGATATACAGTCAAAAGATACGGGGTATTTGCTTGTGATTCAATTTTGGAGCAGCGGGAAGTCTAATAATTAACCGATATAAACTCCTTGCTTGCATACCCGCGCATTCCGCCATATCCAATAACGTACCAACCGTTAGTTTCACCGTAAACGGCGACATTGGCGCCTGAAGGGATACTGTTGATAACCGGACTGTCCACAGACGGTTTTTCACGCATATTTAAATTCGTACCTTTTTCTGTCGTAACAGTTCCGGTACGCATTGGGCTTGGCTCTACAAACGGTATGCCAAAATATTCCGCAAGCCCTTTTACCAAGGCACGCGCGATGGAATCCATGTTGTTTTTTAGCCAAGTAACGTCTTCATAATTGTCATGATATCCAAGTTCGGCTAAAACAGAAGGTGCTTTTGTACTGATTACCTCTCCTAAGGAAGTAGTGGGAAGTATTCCCACTTTATCTGACAATGGATAAGTTTCCTTAAGATTGTTTGCAGTAGCAAGTGCAAGTTGCGTGCTTAACTCACTGCCCGGGGCATAATACACATCTATTCCCCTAAGTTTACCGGCAAGATGTTCCGGTGCCGCATTGGAATGAATTGAAAAATGTGCGTCATAATTACCGCTGTTTGAATCTGCAATGGCCGCCGCAAAGTTCTTTTCAGGATTGTTCCTTACGTACTGAATTCCTGTAGCGTCTAAGTACGGGATCATTTTATCTGCAATTATGTTCGTGTATTCCCTCTCATCACCACCTGTGACATATACATTCCAATATTGCGTGGACGGGCTTAAAAATATTTTGGGCATAGCATATTTCTCCTTAAATTAATTTATACTTTAATATACTATGCATTTTAAGTCCAATAGTGAACACGTAATTAACAATTGTTAATTACGTGCGGCATAAGCATTCGGTTAAGTTTGAACGAGAACACACAGGTGTTAATATTTTCATTGCCCGTTAATATGCTTAATGCCATTTTGTAGAGTCTGAGCTGTCGTGCATATGAATCCGTAAGCACGCTCGCCCCTAATTTATAATCCGCAATCAGCAGACCGTCTTCTTCTTCAATAACAATATCTACAGTACCGGCAAGAAAACCGTCCGTTTGTTTATACTTCATTAAGAACATATAATCCGGGTCAAGCGGATCAACATTCAAATCGTCCACCGCCACCAAAAAATCCATCTCGCGTTTTATTCTTTCAGCCTTTAGAATTCTCTGAAAAAAGGAAGACTGTATAAAGTTTTTAAGTGTTGTTCGGTTTATGCTCTGTGCTTGTTTTTGAGTTAAAAAACCTCTTTGAACCAGCCGCTCGGTTTCACGTTCCGGGTTTTCTGCGAGTAAATTAAAATCCGTATGCTGCAATAAAATATGCAATGCCGTACCGGTCTCTTTTTTTTCAAGAACAAAACCGTCCTCCATAAACTGGGGTATTTTTAAGGTACGGTTTATGCGTGCACATTCCGGATCGCTGTTATCGGAATTAGCCGGTACCTGCTGATTCTCTGCCTTTAAGGCGCGGTTTATGCCCGCAAGTTTCGGTTCGCCGCAAAACATTTCCGGCAGCCCATCTTTATAAAAATCCTCTTTATAAAAATCCTCTTTCATTTTTTCAAAACCTGTGACGACAAGTTTTGCCGGAAGTCTTGTATCATCTTTCCATTTATATTCAAAATCTATTCCTTTACGCAGTATTTCAGTCAGTAAACCGTCAGGTTCTGCTTCATCAAAATCTTCCTGCCGAAACGGTTCGCTTGTCTTTGGCACATATACACAGTGTTCTGTTTCAGCAGATAAGCCCGTGTCCAAAGATGCTGAAATCCAATCCCCCATACAGTCTGCACTTTCTGCTGGTACCGCGTTTTTTCTTGGTTTGAGGGTAATAAACAGCCTGTCTTTCGCACGCGTTAACGCAACATACATCAGCCGCATTTCTTCACTTACGAGTTCCCTGTGATTCAAGCTCACAATATTTTCATAAGGCAAAGTGGAATACTTCAATAACCGTTCCCTATCCTGAAGTTTAAATCCGAAACCGTATTCACGGGCATACTGTATTGCAGATTTTTTATCCTGACGGCTGAATTTACAATCGGTATTCACAAGGAATACAAACGGATATTCAAGTCCTTTTGACTTATGTATACTTTTTATGGACACAGCATTTTCACTGCCGGAAAATGCCGCCGCCTCACCGAAATCCTTACCTAACCGCAAAAGGTTATCTATATGCCGCAAGAACCCGGACAGTCCCGTATCATGACCGTTTCCGAATGCGCTGGCATATTCGGTCAGCATACGCAGGTTTGCTTTTCTTTTCTCACTGTCTTTCTGAATTTGAACTACAGACAGGTAATCCGTACCGTCATAGATTTTACGTATAAGTTCCTGAGGTTCTGACTGTATACTGCACTGCCGGAGTTCAGTTAGCGTCGTATAAAAATTCCGTAATTTTGTTCTTAATAAAGAATCTGTCATATATTCGCTTTGCGTCATTAACTGTTCTAAAGCTTGATACATACTGATATTGCGGTCTGCAAGCCTTATTTGCACTATCTCATCCAAAGTAAACGCAAACATCGGAGACATCATTACCGATACCAATGCTATATCCAAAAGCGGATTGTCAATTACCTTCAACAGATTTATAAGCACGGAAACTTCCCTTGATTTAAGATATCCTGTTTCCTCTTCCATATCTACAGGAATATTTAAAGCATCCAATGCATCAAGATACGGTTTACGGTTAATGTTCTTCCGTGTAAGTATACAAAAATCTTTTGGCTGGCACGGACGTATGCCGCCTTTAGCGTTTACAGGAACACTCTGGTTAAGCATTTGTCTTATTTGTTCGGCTGCACACAAAGCTTCATGGTTTGTATTTTCATCATTGCAGTATTCTTCACCGATAACTGTTATCAATGTTTTTGAATTAAGGGTATCTGGGAATACAGCACACTGCACAAGCTCCTCACCGCCTGTGTAATCAACCCCGCCGCATTCTTTTGTCATTACCTGTCTGAAAATTCCGTTAACAAAATCAACTACCCCCTTAGAGCTTCTGAAATTCTCATTAAGCATTATTTTCAGACTGCGGGGTTTATTTTTTCCTAAAGTTTTTTTGTTTATCCGTATCAGCCTATATCTGACATTACTGCGGCGGCAAACACCCGGCAGACTTGTCCGTACCGGAAATTCCGATTTACACGGTTTCTTGCAGTCGGCTTTATGTTCGTTCTGACCGTCAGATGTCAACTGTAAAAAAAGTGATGGGTTTGCTCCCCTGAACCTGTAAATTGCCTGTTTAACATCCCCGACTATGAATACATTTTTCCCGTATTGCATAGACGTCCCGCCATCTGAAATGAGTTTAAAAATTAAATCCTGTATATCATTGGAGTCCTGAAACTCATCAATCATAATAACTTTGTAATACCCTGACAGTTTCTTTGCCAGCGGAGTTGCCGTGATATTTCCGTTTTTATCTTCCTTTGCAAGCAATTTTAACACTAAGCGTTCCGCATCGCCGTAGCCGCACACATCACGGGAGATCTTTGCCTGATGAACCTTTTCATCCGTAATCCGATACAGATTAAAAGCGGCTGTGACGATTTCCCTGTGCAGCTGCATATCCTCATGCGCGTATTCAATTAAATCGGCAGCATTGGTGATAACGCCGTTTTTTCCGAAACATTTATTCTTTAGTTTAAGCCGTGTGTCCTTGATATAATCACGTGTCTGAAGTTCAGCGGAATCCTTTTTCTTTGCGGGGAAATTTTTGAAACTGTAATCTGCTTTCAGAACACTTAGAAGGTCGTCTTTCCCAAGTGCCTGTATAACTTTTTCAAATAAATTCTTTTCAGTCTGTAAAAACAGATCTACTCTGTCATCT
>JAISVP010000143.1 GCA_031271475.1 Oscillospiraceae bacterium
GATATAATACTTTGTGAATGCCGGGTTGTTAAGAACAAGTCCGTATTCCGTGTTAAGATATTTGTCAACACTGTTAAGTGCCGCAATATCATAACCTTTGTCCTTTCCTATTCCGGACATGACACAAAAGCCCTGCGGCTCGATGAAAATTTTACCTTCCGGGCATTCTTTAGACCCGATTTTCTTTCCGAAGTCGTCATATGCACGGATAAACCATTCACCGTCATAGCCGTGGGTTAATATTGCTTCCGACATTTTTGCCGTTTGTTCTTCGGCGAATTCCGCTTCGGCGGCATCATCTTTAATCCTGCACAGCTGTGCATAATCGGGGCCGACAAATGTCAGCATCGATGCTACGAATACGGATTCCGCCACCTGTCCGTCCTTGGACTCGGTAGTCTGGAAACTCTCGCCCGGTTTAGATGAAAAACAGTTGAGATTAAGGCAGTCATTCCAGTCAGCACGTCCGATTAACGGTAAGCCGTGCGGTCCGAGGTTGGATACTACCTTAGCGAAACTCTGTTTGAGGTGGTGCATCATCGGCTGTGCTTTTTCCGCATCATTGTCATACGGCACCTGCTCATCGAGGATAGAATAATCGCCGGTTTCCTTGATATAAGCAACTGTTGCCATTATCATCCATAAGGGGTCGTCTGAGAAATTCCCGCCGACTTCGTTATTTCCTTTTTTTGTAAGCGGCTGATACTGATGATAGCATCCGCCGTCCTCAAGCTGTGTCGCCGCTAAATCAAGCAGCCGTTCCCTTGCACGTTCCGGGATTTGGTGCACAAATCCCAGCAAGTCCTGATTTGAGTCACGGAATCCCATACCTCTGCCGATTCCGCTTTCAAAATAAGACGCGCTGCGGGACATATTAAACGTCACCATACACTGATACTGGTTCCAGATATTAACCATGCGGTTCATTTTTTCATCCGGGGTATTTACGGTATATTTTGACAGCAGGTCAGACCATACTTTTTTCAGCTGATATAAGGCTTTGTCGGCTTTTTCCACAGTGTTGAACTGCTCTGTCATGCTGTATGCCTTGGATTTGTCCATCTGCCCGTTTTTGTCGAATTTAGAGTCCTCATCATTTTCCGCATATCCCAAAACAAAGACGAAATTTTTTGTCTCTCCGGGTTTAAGCGTAATTTCAATATAATGGGAAGCAACGGGAGACCACCCGTCCGCAACTGAATTGTTCGGTTTTCCGTTCATAACGGTTTGAGGATTGTGGAACCCTCCGTACAGCCCAAAAAAGCTTTCCCTGTCGGTGTCAAATCCGTTCACTTTTGAGTTGACATAGTAGAAAGCAAAATGATTGCGTCTTTCCTTGTATTCCGTTTTATGGAAAATCAGACCGCCCTCAACTTCCACTTCGCCCGTATTGAAGTTTCGCTGGAAATTAGTGGAATCATCCTGTGCGTCCCATAAGCAGAATTCAGCAAAAGAGTAAAGTTTTACTTTCTTCTTTTCGGATGAGTTGTTGCGCATTACCAATTTTTGCACTTCGCCGTCATAATTCTGCGGAACAAAGAATGTAAGTTCCGTTTCCAGCTCGTTCTTGGACGATTTTATGACGGTATAGCCCATACCGTGACGGCATTCATACGAATCCAGCGGAGTTTTTACAGGAGACCAGCCGGGCGACCAGATTGCTTCCGGATGACCTTTTGCGTTTTCTTCCCTTAAGTAAAAATAACGTCCTCCCATGTCCACGGGCACGTTGTTATAGCGGTAGCGTGTAATTCTCCTAAGTCTGGCGTCTTTGTAGAAATGATAACCGCCTGCCGTATTTGAAATCAGGGAAAAGAACCTTTGTGTTCCTAAGTAATTTATCCAAGGATACGGCGTCTGGGGTGTCGTGATTACATATTCTTTGCTTTTATCGTCAAAATATCCGAATTTGCTCATCTGTATTTTTACTCCTTTCATTATGTACAGTATTTTCTGTTCAAAATAGAAAATACTTGTGATTCGTGTTTATGGCGGGCTGTCAGTTAATAACCGAATAGTTATCTGCCGCATTGTCTTTAGTTGCGTATTCATTCACGCTGACGACATTGATTTTCAGGGGCTTTTGTCCGAGATTCACGGTGATTTCATCGCCGACTTTTACCTCATAGGAGGCTCTTGCGGGCTTTCCGCCCACAAGAACCTTCCCCGCGTCGCACGCTTCATTGGCAACCGTCCGCCGCTTTATAATACGGGAAATTTTCAGCCATTTGTCAAGTCGCATCAGTTACCCTCGTTAATAGTGTTTTTCAGCAGTTTGGACGATTTAAATACCGGCGCTTTCGATGCCGGGCAAAGACATGGCTCACCGGTTCTCGGGTTCTTTGTGGTTTTTTCTTTTCTTTCACGTACTTCAAAGCTGCCAAATCCGATAATCTGTACTTTATCCCCATCCGAAAGCGATTCGGAGATACCTTCAAACACGGCGTTTACCGCCAGTTCCGAATTAGCTTTTGTGAGTCCTGTTTTCTCAGCTACTACGCTGACAAGTGTTGATTTAGTCATTTCTTTTTCTCCTTTAACCTTTTAAATTTATATGCAAAGAGATGCCGGACATTTACCGGCTTAAACCGTTTCTTTGGCTTTTTGCCAGTACTTATCCAATTCTTCGGCGGTTAAGTCCTGCATTAACATCTCCTGTTGCCTTATTAAAGTTTCGGCATTTGAGAACCGTTTTATGAATTTCTCTGCCGATTTACGCAATGCCGTTTCCGCATCTATGCCCAAATGTCTGGCTGTATTTACGCATGAAAACAAAACGTCCCCAAGCTCATTTTCTATTGCCTGCCTGTCCGGGATATCCATTGCTTCACGCAATTCCGTCAATTCTTTGTAAATACATTCAAAAGCCTGCTTTTCACTCTCAAAATCAAGACCTGCTCCCGCTGCTCTTTTTCCGATTTTTTGTGCGTACATCAGAGCGGGCAGTGACTTTGCAACGGCTTCAAGCTCTTGCGTGCGGGTTTCATGTCCTTTGGTTTTGTTCTTGATATTTTCCCAGTTTTCAAGAACCTGTGCGGTATCTTCCGCAACCGTATCCCCAAAAATATGGGGATGGCGGATGATAAGCTTTCTGCATACCTCATCGCATACGTCACTGAAAGTAAACTTGCCCGCTTCCGATTCCATCTGTGCGTGGAACACAACCTGAAGCAGAACGTCACCGAGTTCCTCGCGCAAAAGTTCCGTATCTTCACTGTCGATTGCTTCAAGCACTTCATAAACCTCCTCAAGGAAGTTTATCCGTACAGAACTGTGGGTCTGCTGTTTGTCCCACGGGCATTTTTTACGCAGGATTGCCATTATTTCCAGCAGATCGTCTATGTTATAGCTGTTTTTACCTTTGAAATTTTTGAAATTTTTCACCGCTGACACTCCGCAAATCCAATTTTTCTGTAGACCTTGCTGACGATTTTTCCTGAAATTTCCCGTGCTTTCCGGGCGTTGTCCGCACAGGCGGACATAAGGAACGTCTTGTCTTCAATAATTCTTGAAAATTCATCGCGTATGGGTTTAAGGCAGTCCGCAACCGTTTCCCCTACGGCAAGCTTGAAATCACCGTAACCTTTACCCGAAAATTCATTTTCAACTTCACCTGCGGTTTTTCCTGTCACCGCACCGTATATTGCAATTAAGTTATTTATGCCGCCTTTGTCTTCACGCATACAGATTTCTGAACCGCTGTCTGTTACCGCACGTTTGAATTTGCGGATTACGGTATCCTTGCTGTCGAGGATAAATACACAGGCATTAGGGTTTGCGTCCGATTTTGACATCTTTTTTGAAGGATCCTGCAACGACATAACCCTTGCTCCGGATTCCGGTATATAGGGTTCCGGAATATTGAATAAATCGCCGTATTTTCCGTTGAATCTTACCGCGATATTTCTTGATAGCTCAAGATGCTGTTTCTGGTCGGCGCCTATGGGAACAAGATGTGCGTTATATGCTAAAATGTCCGCCGC
>JAISVP010000164.1 GCA_031271475.1 Oscillospiraceae bacterium
AGGTCTGGGCTTTGCCCAGACCCGCACGCAAACGCGTGCGCCGATGAGGGTGGGCTTTGCCTGTTCTCATCGGAATTACTTTACAGCCGTTTCTAACGGCTGAGGTCTGGGCTTTGCCCAGACCCGCGCGCAAACGCGTGCGCCGATGAGGGTGGGCTTTGCCTACCCTCATCGGAATTACTTTAAAAGAAGAGGACGGGCTTTGCCTGTTCTCATCGGCATTACTTTAAAAGCAAAGGAGTTTTAATATGAATACTTTAAAAAGAGCCGTCATTACGGTATGTTTAGTCATTTTACCGTGCCTGTTTACCGGATGTCAGGAATATTACGCACCGCTTGAAGACCGCGGATTTGAACCGATGGGGGGCTTTTATGACGGACTGTCAACGGTAAGGTCATTCAGCAGTGACGGCACAGAGAAATGGGGATATGCCGACTGTAACGGAAATACGGTTATCCCTATTGAATACAACCGTACATTTGAATTCAGCGATGGGGTAGGGGTAGTCCAGAAAGACGGGAAATACGGAGCAATTGACACGCAGGGGAATATACTTATACCCTTTGAGTATGACGGTTACAACTGGAACGCACCGTTTTCGGAAGGGCTGGTCGGGTTTTCGAAAGGGGGTAAATACGGATTTGTTGACAGAAACGGAACCGTACAGATTCCGTTCAGTTTCGACTATGCTTTTTCATTCAAAGAAGATTTAGCGCCCGTTGCGAAAGGCAAAAACATGGATAATTCGTCATGGGGCTTTATTGATAAGAGCGGAGAGCTTGTAATTCCGTACACATATGACTTTGTTTTCACATTCAGCGAAGGGTATGCCTATGTGGAAAAAGATGAGAAATCCGGATATATTGACAAGACCGGAAAAGCGGTAATCCCATTGGAATACGACTACGGACTCTCATTCAGCGAAGGGCTTGCTCCCGTTATGAAATCCGGAATGACGGGCTTTATAAACAAAGAAGGCGAAGTCGTTTTAGACTTTATCTATGATTACGCATATCCGTTTTACGAAGGGTTCGCCGCCGTTGAAAGGAACACGCTGTACAGCTTCATAGACAAAGAAGGCAATAATGTAATAGATTACAAATACAGCGGAATATGGGGCTTTAACGATGGGTATACCGTAGTCCGCACAGGTCTTAAGTGGGGATTCACGGACTATTCCGGAAAGGAAATAATCCCCTTGGTATATGACAATGTCCAGTATACGGGGGGCGGGTTCGCATGGGTTCAGAAAGGTTCGCAATGGGGAGTAATTACCGTTCCGTGAGGGGGCTAGCCGTTAGGCTCTAACAAAAGCCCGAAAGGGTAAAGAAAATGTGTGCAGTAAAAAACTTTCACTTGACAGATAAACGGACTTGTGTTATAATGTAGGGTGAACAGATTTTGAAGGGACGAAACAATTGACAGTAGAGAGAATTCTGATAGCGGATGCCGACAAAAACACCTGCAATACGCTGAGAAATGTTCTCGTAAGGGAAGGCTTTGACGTAATGCTGTCCCATACAGGAAGCGACGCGCTTGAAAAATTTTACGTCCAAAAACCGGACGCAGTGCTTACGGAACTTATGCTGCCGGAAACGGACGGATTGCAGTTTTGCCGGGAAATACGGAAAAAATCGGAAGTGCCGATTATAATTATTTCCTCGCGTTCGGATGTGTTTGACAAAGTGCTCGCACTTGAAATCGGGGCGGATGACTATATCGTAAAGCCGTTTGAAAGCCGTGAAGTGCTGGCAAGAATAAAAGCCGTGGCAAGGCGTATCAGTATAACGAAGCTCAAACCCGAACAGTCGGAAGTCCGGTATGATAAACTTACTGTCAATAAGGAACGGTACGAGCTTAAAATAAACGGGATTTCAACCGAAATTCCGCCTAAGGAACTGGAACTGCTTTATTATTTGGCAAATAACCCCAACAAGGTGTATACCCGTGACCAGCTGCTTGACGAAGTCTGGGGATTCGAGTATTACGGGGATTCGCGGACAATAGACGTTCATATAAAACGTCTGCGTATGAAATTGGACGGCATTTCCGAAAAATGGCGTCTGCGTACGGTCTGGGGAATCGGGTATAAATTTGAAGCGGATGCGGTAAAATAAGCCTTACCGGAAACCGCCGCAAACAGTTTTTGGCAAAGTTTTACAGAATGCGGCAAAACAGACCTTACCGTAAAACGGCGGGAACACCGCCGCGAACAGTTTTTTGTAAGGTTTTACAGACTATGGGAGGGTATATGAAAGAACAAAACAAACAGCTGACACCGGAAGAGATTGCACAGCAGGACTGGAAAGGACTATTTTACGATAAACTCATGCATACAGCGGAAAAACCCGCCGTACATGAACCGGAAGTGAAAACTTTTAAGTTTCAGGGGTTTGACGCCGCGGACAGTATCCCGGCAATGGGCGAAGTCACCGAGCCGGTAAAAAAATCACCGGGATTTTCCGATGAGCCGGACAGCGGCGTGAAACCCAAGGATATTTCCCCGGCAATTCATATGGCAGATACAGAAAAGGAAAATCCGGATACATTCCGGAATTATATAGGGCAGGCTTACAAGGCGTTTAATCCGCCCGCCTCACAGGAACCGAAAAAGCCGGCAGTTCAGATTCTCGGGGACAACGGGCCTGTGCCGTTAGAGGAAGCATTTCCGGACAAAGTGCATTCGGATACCGGAAATATGCGGTCGGAAACGGCACTGGAAACCCGGCAGTATCTTCAGGAACTTGTTAACGGGAATTCCCCCGAGCCGTCCGATGCGGTCTTAAAGCATATGCAGAGTTTGCTGAAAGGACAGTTAACGCCACAGCAACACGCGGAAGCCCCGGCAGTGTCGGGAGCCCCGACAGGGTGCGTGACCGCACAGGACAAACGCGTCATAAGCCCTAATACTGGAATAGACTGCCGCGTTAACAATACAGTACCGACAGCCCCGACAGGCATATTGCGTGATATGCCCCAGAACTTCTCTGAACTGCCGCAGCCGGAAGCCCCGGCAGTGTCGGTAGCCCCGACAGGCAAAGTGAGTGATATGCCCATGAACTTCTCTGAACTGCCGCAGCCGGGAGCCACCGCAGCC
>JAISVP010000173.1 GCA_031271475.1 Oscillospiraceae bacterium
CAAACTCCAAAATCTTTTCAGCGTCAACCCCGGATCCGGCGGCAATTTCCGCCTGTATGTCCCGGCATACATATAAAAGAGAACGCAAATAGTATTTTTCCGCGACAATTTTACAGTAACTTTCAACATTCTTGGCACTCGGAACACTTCGCATAAGGGATGCGATAAACTCACGTCCCGCCGTCTCATTAGGGAAAATATTGGCTTTCAGGCATCCCGCAAGCACCGTGACTGCATCCGCCGGCGTTCCGGATGCATACAAACTGAGAATCACCAGAAACACATCGCCGAATTTCTTATCATAAAAGTATTCCGCATTTATATGCTCAAGTATCAGTGACAGTGATGCCGGTTCAATAAGGGCAGCCCCAATTACGGTTTGTTCGGCGTCATAACTGTAGGGCAGCAGGAGTGTATTATCGGTTCTGTCATCACTGAGAAAATCGTTGTTCACCGCTTGATCTCTCCGTCATCCGATATCACCTCAACCGTCACATTTGCCGTAATTCCCGCATAAAGTTTAATTTGTACAGTATATGTCCCATAGGCTTTTATTGTATCCGTCAAAGTAATTTTCTTCTTGTCTACCTGTAAATTAAACTGTTCCGCAATACCGTCGGCAATATTGGCGGCGGTTACCTGTCCGAAAAGTTTCTGATTAACGGCAGTTTCTTCACTGGTTTTATGTCCGCCGGATTTTGCTTTAACAAGAATGTGCTGTCCTTCAAGTTTTTTCTTCAACTCCTCAGCTGCTTGCTTTTCAATTTCAACCTTATGCTGTGCAGAAGATTTTTTTCCCTCAAGGTCATTTAAATTCTTGGCTGTCGCCTCAAGTGCAAGCCCCCCTCCTATCAGAAAATTTCGTGCATAACCGTCCTTGACTTCCTTTATTTCTCCGGCCTTCCCTGTGCCCTTAACATCTTTTATAAGTATTACCTTCATTAATATCCTCCATTCTTAAATACAGTAATTCCGATGATAACAGGATAAGCCTGTTATCATCGCCGCACGCAAATGCGTGCGTGGTCTAGGCAAAGCCGAGACCGTAGTCGTAGAAACAGCTATAGCAGTTTACTTTACAGCTCTGCCGGTTTGAGTGCCGATGCCGCAGAAGTTATTAACATATTAGGGCAAGCCTTATTTGTCTTATGCGTTCACGCCGCACTGTTACCTAACCGACAGATGCTGTGTCAGCCGTTCCTTTGCCATATTCACATCGCAGTCACTGAGTTGTGCGGCGGCTATGTTAAGATGACCGCCTCCTCCGAGTTTTTCCATTATCACCTGCACATTTATCTTTCCTAACGAGCGTGCGGAAATATTAACACCTTCATTGTAAGCATAAATCACAAATGACGCATCCACACCGCTTATACTGAGTAAATCATCCGCTACCTGCGGAGCAATAAGCCTCAAATCCAAATCCGTATTCTGCCCGGTCTGTTCACCGCAAGCAACAATAGCACATTTGCCTAATATTTCTGCACTGCCTATGAACTGTGCTTTTGCGTGTAAGGTTTCAACGGAATTTGAAAACAGTTCTTTAACCGTAATTGGATCCGCACCGTTTTTACGCAGCATAGCCGCCGCCTCAAATGTTCTCACGCCTGTTTTCATTACAAAATTTTTGGTGTCAAGTGTTATTCCGGCAAGCAGAGCATTTGCATACGGCGTCTTTAACCTTGCGTTTTCAAAGAAATACTGCACAAGCTCCGTAACCATTTCGGCAGTGGACGAGGCATACGGCTCATGATGAAAAATAGCGGCGTCCCCAATAAAATTAACCGTTTTTCTGTGATGGTCGATTATAATTATGTTCCCGGCGGTTTCATAAAGTTCTTTTGATTCAAGAAAGTCACTGCTGTGCGTATCAACAATAATCAACAGACTTGTATCCGTAAACTCCGCAAGTGCTTCTTCCGCACTTATGAAAAGTTCACTGCTTTCATCCGTACTGTCCTGAACATCCTGACTGTCTGATTCATCCTCCGTTTTCGTAAACATTTTTACAAGCGGTCCCGCAAGAGTTTTAAGAGGGTCGTGAACAACATATGCCTGCCGCCCCAAAGCTTTAATCGCTCCGGCCAGTCCTATGGCGGAACCTACTGAATCAAAGTCCCCGAACAAATGTCCCATAATAAAAACCTGTTCGGAACTGAGTATAAGCTCGCGCATGGCCTTTGCAACAATACGGGTTTTCCCCCGTGACTTTTTTTCCACCCCTTTGGATGTTCCGCCAAAGAAATTGAATCCCGTTTCAGTTTTTACCACTGCCTGATCGCCGCCGCGTCCCAGCGCCATATCAAGTGACTGCTTTGCAAAACCGTCACTTTCCAGAAGATCTTTTGCACCGTGTCCCACACCGATTGACAGGGTAATGTCATTGCGTCCTCCAACAGTAATACTTCTTGCCTTATCTAAAATATTAAACTTTTGAGTTACAATAGGTTTAAGGTGCTGTTCTTCAATAACCGCAATAAAACGGTCCTGTGCAAGTTTCCTTATAACGCCGCCCGTAGGAGACATGAACTCGTCAAGCAAACGCTGAATTGCCACAGAAACTTCCGCACGTTCGGATTCTTTTTCATTAAGAAGCAAATCCTCATAATTATCAATCATAATCAGCAGCACAGACGGTTTTTTCATAGCAAACCTATGCTGAAGCAAGACAAGTTCCGTAATATCCGTAAATGTAACAATATAGAAAGAAGCGCCTTCATTTTGGGTGAATTTTGCACACAGTCTGAAATGTTTGTCGCCGTACTTAAAAACAGTTCCGTTATTTGTTCCTTTAAGAGAAGAAAGCTCATCAAGTTCCGTATAGGAACCGGTTCCTATAACAGACCTAAGTTCCAGACCAAAACCGTCTTTACCGTACAGTATTTCCTGTTCAAAAATACTGTTGTACCATAAAAGCTTTCCGCTGCCGTCAACGATGGCTGTATATGCCGGCAAATATTCAACTGCCGTCCCGATAACTGAATTTACATTTTTTTCAAGTCTTGTAATAAACTTTAACACATTACGGCTTGCAACAGTAATAAGGAGAACAAACGCGGCCGTAATTATAACGTCAGGTACAAGCAATATATAAAACAGCCGGCGGTCGAATGTGTACACAACTCCTACAGATGCGGCCGTAAGCAATATAAGACATACCGCAAAAGCAACCAGAAACTGTAAATGTTTCTTTTTCAAATCCTTCACACACCTCCTGCCGACCGTATTCAGTGAACGCCATGTATCCGTAAGCCTGTTTTTGCTGCCTTAACCAAACGACGAACACTAAATAACCAAACACGACTGCCCGTACTTCTAAGGTTCCGTCTTTTTAATTGCTGTAAAAAACGCATTGACTTCCATACCGCATTCTCTAACTGTCAAAAATAACCGGAAGAATCATGGGAGAACGCTTTGTCTGCGTATAGATATAATCCGAAAGTGCGTCACGTATGCGGTTCTTTAAGCCGCGGTTATCGGTTTCACTGTTATTTCTGTTTTTCCCGCCGAATCCCGGCGGTGTTTCTCTTATTACCTTGCGGATAATCTTGGAAGCGGACTCCATCAGTTCGTCTGATTCTACAGCATATGCAAATCCTCTTGTAA
>JAISVP010000186.1 GCA_031271475.1 Oscillospiraceae bacterium
CCAAATGGCTTACAGTAGCCGGCTGTCCACGGGCAGCCGCCGAAGTTTCGGGCGAAGCCCGAAACGGTGACGCAAAGCGTCACCGGGCATAAAATGAAATTTTATGCCTTCGGCGGCACAGGCGGAAAGCACGGGAGTTTACCGCGGACTGAATTGAAAAAACGCAGTTGGGGGATTGTATGGATTACAGGGAAAGTTTTGTAAGGTTCATGTCGGAATGCGGCGCGCTTAAATTCGGGGAATTCAAACTTAAAAGCGGAAGAATTGCCCCGTATTTCATAAATACCGGAAGCTATAACACCGGAGCAAGGCTTGCGAAATTAGGGGAATATTACGCTGACTGTATAGTAAAGAACGCAATAGAGGTGCAAACGGTTTTCGGTCCGGCATATAAAGGCATACCGCTTGCAGTCAGCTGCAGTATAGCATTAGCGGAAAAGCACGGTATTCAGACTAATTACGCATTTGACCGCAAGGAAGCAAAAGACCACGGCGAAGGCGGTGAAATTGTCGGCAAAAAGCTTGAAGACGGCGAAAAGACAGTAATTACAGACGATGTCATTACAGCGGGAACCGCAGTAAATCATGTCGTCCCATTGCTTAAATCCGCCGCAGACGTAGAAATTACAGGCATGGTTATCAGCGTTGACAGAATGGAAAAAGGTTCGGACGGGAAGTCGGCAATTGCCGGAATATTTGAGAATTTCGGCATAAAAGTCTATCCGATAATAACCGTACTGGACATTACAGCGGCTTTGGAAAGCGGTGTAATTCCGGGTAAGGAATATCTGCCGGCAATGAAAGAATACTTAAAAAAATACGGGTCAAAGGAAATATAAACAATGAAATACATAGTTGTATTATGTGACGGAATGGCTGATTACCCCATAAAGGAACTTGGCGGCAAAACTCCGCTGCAAGCAGCCGAAACCCCGGTTATGGACTCTCTGGCACGCCATTGCCTTGCCGGACTTGCAGACACTTCCGCGGACGGTCTGAAGCCCGGAAGCGATGTGGCTAACCTTGCGGTTTTAGGATATGACGTAAAGGAATGTTATACCGGACGTTCCCCGATAGAGGCGGTAAGCATGGGAATCGAACTGGGAGCAAAGGACATTTCTTTCCGGTGCAATTTAGTTACATTATCCGGGAATTCGGATGATTTGGACAGTAAGACAATGTTAAGCTACTGTGCGGGCGATATATCCACACCGGACGCCGCAATTCTTATAAATTACTTACAGGAAAAGCTCGGGGGTGAATTTGCATTCTATCCGGGCATTTCATACCGCCACCTTACAGTATGGAACACGGGGACATTGGATAAGGACATAAGTCTGACCCCGCCGCATGATATAATAGACAAATGCGTTAAGGAATATCTGCCGCAAAATGAAAAGATACTGAAACTTATGACGCAGGCACACAATCTGCTGTCACGGCATCCGCTGAACGCAAACAGGCAATACCCGGCGAATTCCGTATGGCTTTGGGGTGAAGGCACAAAGCCGTCCATGCAGTCTTTTAAGTCGCGGTACGGATTAAATGCCTCAATGATTTCAGCAGTGGATTTGCTTAAAGGCATAGGCATTCTGCTTGGTATGGAAGTTGTTCAAACGCCGGGAGCAACAGGTTACATTGACACAAATTATGAAGGCAAGGCAAAAGCGGCAATTGAAGAATTAGAACGCGGTCAGGACTTTGTTTACATTCACATTGAAGCGCCTGACGAATGCGGACACAGGGGTGAAATTTTCAATAAAAGGGATGCGTTGTCAGCAATTGACCGCAGAGTGCTTAAACCGATTTTAGACGCATTGGAAGGCGAAGACTTCCGCATACTTATTACCGCCGACCATGCCACACCGCTTTCGCTGAAAACGCATACAGCCGACCCGGTACCGTTTATAATTTATGACAGCACAAAAAAAGAACTGACGGGAATTCCGGAATTCAATGAATTTATATGTAAAGGAACAGGAATTTTTTTAAAAAAAGGACTCACAAACATATTGATTAACGGGTAACACATCCGTTACAGTAATTTCGATGAGAACAGGCTAATCCCGTTCTCATCGGCGCACGCATTTGCGTGCGGGTCTCGGCTTTGCCCAGACCGCAGCCGTTAGAAACGGCTACATAAAAGCCGCTTCTGACCGCTTTGCCCATTCAATCACAAAACCACAAAAAAAGAGGGCGAATCCGACAGATTTCACTCTCTTTTTTTGCATATTTTCGGAAAGTTACAATTTAGGTATTGACAAACGAAAAAACATATGTTATAATTATTTTCACGTATTACATTACCTGAACCGAGTCCGTTTATTTTCCCCAATGGTCTGCCCGACGGGAATTGAACCTGCGACCTATACGTTCGGAGCGTATCGCTCTATCCACTGAGCTACGGGCAGAAAGTTTAAAAAGTTTAAAAGAAAAAACAGCCGCTCTCTTATTATAACAAAAGCCGCCGTAAAATGCAATAGGTAAATACAAATTTATTAAAAAAAATTTTAATAAAGTAAAAATCGGACTGCAATGCAGCCGGTATTTAAGAGGTATAAAAATGGAATCTATATATTTGATTACAATGCAGACAGAAACATATGTGGCTAAAGTCATAAGATTTTTTACAAAGAAACCGTACAATCATGCCTCTTTAGCGGGAGATGCGGGAATGAGGGAACTTTACTCGTTCTGCCGTACAAACCCGAAATTCCCGTTGCCCGCAACATTTAATATAGAAACGCAGGAACGCTTTTCGCGTTTTCAGTCCGTTCCCTGTGAAATTTATGAAATTTCGGTAACAGTTACACAGAAACAGCAGTTTAACGAGCTGATGCGTCATTTTATTGACAACCGTGAAAAATATACATATAACTCACTGGGACTGGGTTATATGCTCTTTAACATCAAACGCCGCAGTAAAAACAAATTTGTATGCTCCCAATTTGTAGCGTATACATTAAAGCGGTTAGGTCTTAAGCTGAAGAAGCCCGTATCACTGTGCACGCCGGATGATTTACGTTTTCTTCCGGAGTCAAAACTTATGTACAAGGGTGAATTGCAGGATTATTTCACCGGCAAAACACCGCTTGTGTCCAAGCATAATGAACCTATTCCCCAAACAAATAACTGACCGCACCCGATAACTGTGCAGGCATCTCAAGCCGGAATCTACAGGTATAATGCAATATTTGAAAGCAAACCTGACTGTCTTCAATTTCCAGTGAGAGTGTCTTAATCGGTTCACGGTTAACGGTATTGTACGACCTGACATAGACATTAAGCAGCCCCCATATCAGACCGCTTAATAACACATACAGTGAGACCGCAATTATTGCGGTTCTCACTCTTTTTTTTATTCCCATTTTTTATTTCCTCCTTACTGTAAATTGCTAAGAGCCAGTGCAATGGACTTCCCAATGAGTTCCCCGGAATACCGTGCCTGCTCAAGGGTATTGCCGTGAGAACCGACTTCTATTAACAGACTTCCGGTAGTAAGGTCTTGGTTATACTTACGGTAATCGAATAAAACCGGACGGGTAATGCCGGGGTTATCGCTTTCCATCTGTTTTTGCAGTACGCTTGCAAAACGGAAATTCTGAAGGAAGTCGGGCATATTAAGTTTCCCGTTGTCACAGCCGGAGATGAGCATTACCTGAGCGGCCTTCCTGCCGTCAATTTCAACCGTAGGCTGAGCAAGCCCTTCCGGTTTGGATATTCCGTCACGGTGTATATCCAGAACAACTTTTATACCCGGCTCACGGGCAAGCACAGCCTTTACCGTTTCCGCGCTTCTGTTATAGGAACCGTTATAAGACGGATAATCATGTACCGCAGTATCGTGTATCACAGCAATTCCGGCATCCTCGAGCTGTTTTTTAATTTCCTCACCAACCATTACAACATTTTTTGCGGGGTCGGTGGTACGGTAATTAAAAGTTTTATCATACACATCCCGTTCAAACGGTTCAAAACTTTCGGTAGTATGCGTGTGCATAATGAGCACCTGAGGAGTGCTGTTCATTTCAATACGGAACTGCACAGGAAGATTGCTCTCCTGTTTAAGACTGTAATTGGTAAGAGAAGTAAGGTTATTGACCTGTCCGCCGCCGTCAAGATCGAAATATCTGCCGCCGAAATATTTTCCATATGTTATTTTAAGGATTTTTCCGGCATTTTCATCGGGAATGGCAGACTCTTCGGGATACGGCTTTTCCCCCTGTTCCTCAGGCACACTGTCGAAGTTATAGGTAGGCAGAGTTTCCTCTTCCCAGCCGTAGCCTTCGCCGGGACGTTCCCAGACATCATCGCTGTAAGGATCCGCACCAACGGAAACAGCGTCCAAGAACCCATCCTTTACAGCGGAGATACCTTCAATACCTTTTACCGTCAATGACGCCAGAAACGGGGAAACCGCCATCCCAATCAGACATACGCCTATCATTTTAAGTTTATTTCTCATAATGTAATCTCCTGCATATATTATTGGTATAATAGTACAATACTATTCAGCATTCGGAATAATAATGAATCATTTAGAATAGTATTGGATGAGGAGATATAACATGTACAAATATATAAATTTAAAAAAGCTCATAAGACCGGCAATTTGCATTGTAATTTTAACTGTCTGCTGTATTTTCGTGTACAGAACAGCCGTAGGGGTTCCCATCAGCAGTACAAAAATCGGCAAAGGCATTTTTTTGCCGGTTATAATGTATCACAGTATATTGGAAAATCCGTCAAGATTCGGGCCGTATGTCGTCTCTCCGCAGACCGTGGACAATGATTTTGCATATTTAAAAACGCACGGCTATGAAACCGTGCTTGTAGCCGACCTTTTGGAATACATAAACAATGACGTGCCGCTGCCGGAAAAGCCTGTTATGGTCACTTTTGACGATGGATTTTACAACAATTTTGTATATGTTCTGCCTCTTCTTGAAAAATATGATTACGAGGCGGTAATCTCGGTGGTCGGTGATTACTCGCAGCAGTATTCCGAACCGAATGCGGATCTCTCGGCGGCATATTCATATCTTACATGGGAACATATCACAGAACTTGCGGAATCCGGAAGAGTAGAAATAGGCAATCACACCTACGGTATGCACAGTCATGACACACGTGACGGAGCAAGCAGGAATCCCGGAGAAACCCTGAAAGAATACGAACAGGCGCTTACGGAAGACATAGGAAAACTCCAGAGTTCTCTAAAAGAAAACGCCGGAGTAAGTTCGGTAATATTCACATATCCGTTCGGTACCGTTTCACGTGAAAGCACCGATATACTGAAAGAAATAGGATTCAAAGCAACATTTAACTGCTATGAAAAACCCAACCGCATAACAAAAGATGAAGACTGCCTGTTCGGACTCAACCGCTACAACCGTCCGTATTCCGTCAGCACCGAAGACTTCATGAATAAACTGTCAATCGGAAACACCCCGGCTGACAGCGGCTGATTTACCGCCCGCATATGCCTTACACACGGCATCATATGCGGGCGGTATT
>JAISVP010000005.1 GCA_031271475.1 Oscillospiraceae bacterium
CGGGTAAGTGAACAGACCCGCATTAATATCATCTGCATACTTTGCGGATTTATCCTTAAACTGCGTCATTCTCGAAAGTTCTCCGAACTGTGCGGAACACGCAAGCACCCAGTTAAGCATAGCGTGAGTTTCAACCTGACTTTGCACGAAAACGACAGATTTTTTAAGGTCAATACCGCACGCTAACAGCAGCGCATATGCCTCATAGGTGTTTTTACGCAGGACTGCCGGCTCCTGCTTTACGGTAATTGCGTGCATATCCACAACGCTGTAGATACATTTGTACTCGTCCTGCAACCTGTTCCAGTTGCGGACGGCTCCGATATAGTTGCCTAAAGTGAATGTTCCGCTTGGCTGAATTCCGCTGAATATTACTTTTTGCTCCATTATTTATAAAGATCCTAACCTTTCTGTCAGCTGTCCCAGAACAGTCATTCCTTTTTCAATCTGTTCGTCTGTGGGCGTTGAGAAATTTATTCTGAAAGAATTGCAATTGTCTGTTTCCTTAACCGTAAATGCGGTGCCGGGAACCGCCGCTACTTTGTACTCTTCCACGGCTTTCCGGCAAAACGCAAGCATATCCGTACTGTCGGGCAATGTCACCCAAACAAACATACCGCCTTCCGGCTTTGTATATTTTACCGAAGGGGAAAAATGTTTGTCCGCCAATTCAAGCATAAAGCTTGACTTTTTTCTATATATATTTCTAAGGGCGTTAAAGTGTCTGTCTAAATCCGCGGTCGCCGTAAACCGCTCACATACCGCCTGTGCCCAGATATTTGTGTGTACATCGGCTACCTGTTTGCATACCGTCATTTTCTGAATTACTTCTTTCGGCGCGCTTACGTATCCCACACGCAGTCCCGGAGACAGTATCTTTGAGAAACTGCCCGCGTAAATTACTCTTGAATCCCTGTCGAAGCTCTTGACGGACGGCAGTTCCCGTGTGCCGAAGCGTATTTCGCGGTACGGGTCGTCTTCAATAATGAGTATGTCATATTTAACCGCAAGCTCATATACGGCTTTGCGTTTTTCCAAGGACATTGTAAGTCCTGTGGGGTTCTGAAAATTCGGTATAATATACAATGCTTTTACATTCTTTTCACGTTTGAGTGTATCTTCAAGCAGATTTATGTCAATACCGTCGTTTTCAAGCGGTACTCCGGCAAGGTTTACTTTAAGACTGCGGAATGCGTTAAGTGATCCGATAAAAGACGGCGACTCGCATATAACCGTATCATTTTCATTGCACAGGACTTTACAGGCAAGTTCCATAACCTGCTGTGCTCCCGAAGTAACAATCAATTCGTCCGTATCCGCATTAAAGCAGTTTTGAGTCTGCATACGTTTTTTTAACAAATCACGCAAGGGCGTATACCCCTCCGTTATATTGTACTGCAATGCCAGAATGGGTTCATTCTCCATGATTTCCGCAGATATACGTCTGACTTCCTCAATAGGGAACGCTTCCGGCGCCGGATTCCCTGCCGCAAACGGTATCACGTCCGGGAATGCCGAAAACTTTAGTATTTCTCTGATTGCAGAGGCTTTTAAACCGCTCATTCTGTCAGCAAATTTATATGCCATAATCCGTTGTTCCTCTCCCTGCTGTCTGTGTAATCCCCATTATACCACACTATTTTTCATATTGCAATACTTTTTTGAAATTTTTTTACTAAATTCGGGAATTGACATCCGGCGTTATTAATGTTATAATTGCCGGGAGCCTTTGCCTGTAAGAAAACACTTAAAGGTTAAGGCAGTCCTGAAAAGTTTTTGTTTCTTAAAAAGAAAGCGGAATACAGCCGTTTCTAACGGCTGTGGTCTGAAAAAACCCAGACCCCGCACGCAAATGCGTGCGTCGATGAGGACGGGCTTAGTCTGTTCTCATCGAAATTCTATACTAAAGAGGTAAAGCATGAAAAAACAAACATTTCTGCAAGGTTCGGTAATACTTATAGCATCCGTGGTGATTGCCAAGGTTATCGGGGCAGTATTTAAAATCCCGCTAACAAACCTGTTAGGCGGGACGGGTATGGGGTATTTCAGCAGTGCGTACGGGCTGTTTTTGCCTGTGTATGCCGTTGCCGTGACCGGACTTGCCGCCGCTGTGGCTAAGTTAACCGCTGAGAATGCCGCATTTGAACTCTATCAAAACGCACGTAAAGTGAAAAATGTTGCACTTGTAATATTTTCCGTAATCGGACTTGCCGGAAGTACCGCTATCGTTATGCTTGCAAAACCGTTTGCCGTACATGTGGTTGCGAACGAAAAGGCTTATCTGTCTTTGATAATGATTGCTCCGTCCATATTCTTCGGCTGTATATCTTCCGTATACAGGGGCTACTATGAGGGACTGCGGAATATGTATCCGACCGCGTTATCCCAAGTGACGGAGGCGGCGGTGAAACTTGCCGCCGGACTTTCCCTGTGTCTGTTCGTACTCAGCCATCCGGGAATATTACGGTATTTTCCTAATAATACCGATTTAACATCCGTTGCCGCCGCCGCCGCTG
>JAISVP010000065.1 GCA_031271475.1 Oscillospiraceae bacterium
AAACGGTTCAAAAGTTACAATTGTAACTTTTGAACCGTTTTTAAATTGTAACGGCGGGATATTTTTCAGTTAGCATTAACAGGTCTATGTTTTCAAATCCCTTTGGTGAAAATTTCATAAAATTCCGGAATTGCAAATTTTTATTTTCTTAAAATTTCTTTTAAAAAGCTATTGACATTTGTGATGATATAGTTTATACTGTTAATAGTGAATATATTAAGACTTAAAACAGAAAAGGAGGATGGTATGAAGATAGTGGTGTCAAACCGTTCGGGAGTACCTATTTATGAGCAGATTAAAACACAGATTAAAGAAGCTATTTTTTCAGGGCAATTATTAGAAGATGAACTTCTGCCTTCAATTCGCGGGCTTGCAAAGGAACTCAAAATCAGCGTGATTACAACAACCCGTGCTTACAGTGACCTTGAGGAAGAAGGCTTTGTCGTGAATGTACAGGGGAAGGGCTGTTATGTTCTGCCGAGAAATACGGAACTGGCACGCGAAAATGCTATGCATAAGGTTGAGGACAGTCTGCTGAACGCTATCACTTCGGCAAAAGCGGACGGAATTTCTAAAGAAGAAGTGGGTAAACTGTTAAATATTTTATGGGAGGATAATTAAGCATGGTAAATACAACCAACCTTCTGGAAGTACGCGGACTTTTTAAAAAGTACAAAACATTTACGCTTAAAGACGTGTCTTTTGATGTTCCGAAGGGATATATCACAGGCTTTATCGGTCCTAACGGAGCAGGCAAAACTACCAGTATTAAAGCGATTTTAGGGATTATCTCAGCAGAGGCGGGAACTGTGAAAATGTTCGGAAAAGAACATTCAAACGTGTTGAACACAGGAATCGGAGTTGTTATGGATTCACCGATGTATGTTGACGACTGGACTGTTTCAGATGTTGAAAAGGCAATCGCACCGTTTTACGGTAATTGGGACAGCGGCAAATATGCCGGCTATATTAATCAGTTTGGGTTAGACAAAAAGAAAAAAGTCAAGGACTTGTCACGGGGAATGAAGATGAAACTGCAAATCGCCACGGCTCTTTCACATGACGCACAGCTGCTGATTCTTGACGAACCCACAAGCGGTCTCGATCCGGTTGCACGTGACGAAATCTGCGACATACTGCGGGAATTTGTATCCGATGAGAACAGAAGCGCATTCTTTTCCACACATATAACGTCAGACCTTGAAAAAACTGCCGACTATATCATTTTTATTTTGGAAGGAAAGATTGTTTACAGCGGATCAAAAGACGAACTTATCGAAAAATATGCCCGTGCAGCCGGCAGTATAAGCGATATAAGCAGTGAACATAAAAAACTTATTATCGGCTATCGCGGACATTCCACAGGGTTTGAGGGAATGGTCGAAACTGCAAATATACGCAAACTGCCGAAAAGCGTCCTGACTGAGGACATTTCATTAGAGGAAATTATAATATTTATGAACAGGGAGGGCAAAGAAAGTGAGTAAACTGAAATGTTTTATTGGGTTGGATTTTATGGCAGTTAAGTCATACTTGGGACTTAAATCCGTTCTGATTCTATTGGTATGTGCACTGTTCAGCACTCTTACGTCCGGCACGGTGTCTACGACGGCGGGAATCGGTGTTATTGTTGCCGTAATTTCTACAGGCTATCCGTTTGCCGTCAGTGAAAAAGCGGGGCTTGACAGTCTGTACCCCACACTGTCACTGTCAAAAAAGCAAGTTGTTTCGGGCAGATATTTGTTTATTTTTTTATTTGACATATCAACAGTTACTTTCGCGTATATCTCTGCGGCACTCGGAAAATTACTGTCTCAGATTTTTGGTCATAATATATCAAATTACGGTATTTCATGGGAATTTTTGGCTGTGTCATCTGCTTTTATAATAATTCAGTTGATTCAGATACCGTTTTATTTCAAGTTCAGCTACAGCAAAGCGAAGTTCATGACGGTAATACCGTTCGCTGCAATTTTCGCCTTATATGGAGTCGTCGGAATTTCTGTTAACGGTATTTCTTTAGAAATGATAATAATGGAATTTCTTTCAAAGCTGGTCGAAAACAAATTAATGCTGGCAGCTGTTACCTTGACGGTTTTAAGCATAACCGTTTTCATATCATATCAATTATCTATGGCGTTTTACAAAAAGAGAGAATTTTAAACAAACTGCGGCATACTTCCGTGCTTTTATAGCAATCCCGATCGGGAACAGGCTAAGCGAAGTCCTCATCAGCGCACGCGAACGCGTGCGAGATCTGGGCAAAGCCGAGACTATAGTCGTTAGAAACGGCTATAGAGGACAGAACATCCGTTAGAAACAGCTATAAATTACATTTTCCTTCATGCTTTTGCCATGCAGTCAGACCGCGGCAAAAGCATGAAGCTTTTTTGTCAGCAGTTTTTTTACTGTTGACAAAGTAAATAAAGTCATGATATAATGGACTGGAAGAAAAAATGCCATAGATTATTGTTCCAAAGCAAGAGATATTCGGATTAAAAAACTTCTTGACAGTACCCAGAAAAAGTGCTATAATGTAGTAAAGCAGGAGTAAAGAAAAGTGAATGATTATTCTGAACCAAAATTTGAACACATTCCCGTATTGCTTCGTGAAAGTATAGCAGTACTTGATGTGAAGCCTGACGGACTGTATATTGACGGCACCGCGGGCGGAGGCGGACACAGTGCGGAAATTCTGAAAAGGCTCGGTAAAGGCGGCCGTCTGATTGCAATAGACCGTGATCCGGATGCAGTAAAAGCGGCGTTGAAAAAACTTTCGCAGCGTATGGATGACAGCGTTTGCACAGTCAGTACATTGGTGGGACATGGAGCTGTTACAGGCAAATCTCTAATCTTTGCAAACGGAAGCAAAGTTATGGCAGTCAACGGAAATTTTTCAAATATGAAACAAATAATGCAAGACTTAGGAGAACAGAGTGCAGACGGGATACTGTTGGATTTAGGTGTGTCCTCGTATCAGCTTGACACGCCTGAAAGAGGGTTTTCTTACCATAATGACGCACCGCTTGATATGCGGATGGAACAGCGGGAAAATTCATCTGACTTAACGGCAAGTGACATAATAAACACTTACAGCCAAAAGGAACTGGCAAAAATCATATATGAATACGGCGAGGAAAAATTCTCCCGTGCTATAGCGGCTGGAATAGTAAAGGTGAGGGAACAGTCACAAATTAAGACCACGGGAGAACTTGCCAAGATTATATCTGACAATGTGCCGCATTCGGTAAAACGCAATAAAAATCCGTGTAAAAAGACATTTCAGGCGCTGAGGATTGCGGTTAACGATGAATTCGGACATATTTCCGCAGGTTTGGATGCGGCGTTGGAATGCCTTAAACCCGGCGGATGTCTGGCTGTTATTACATTTCATTCTTTAGAGGACAGAATAGTAAAACAGCGGTTTAACAGTTGGTACAATGTATGCACCTGTCCGCCGTCATTCCCGCAGTGCATATGCGGGAATACCAGAAAAATCGAATATATCGCAAAGAAACCTATCACGGCAAGTGATGGGGAACTGTTGGGAAATGTCCGCAGCCGCAGTGCGAAATTAAGGGCGGTGAGGGCAGTTTCGGAAACCGTCAAACAGTAAGCCTTAGAGCCTGTTCAATATCTTTTGGCAAGTGTCATTTTCAGCAAAATTTCCGTTTTTCAGCGTTAAAATTCCTTGTAAGGCGCAAGCATTACTGCGGAATTTTGCCTAGAAAAGTCAAAAATCTACCAAAAAGCACAATAACAAAAAGATATTGAACAGGCTCTTAGTCACAGACGGTTTGCTGACAAATACAGGAGGTGGGTATCAATGAAGAATAATGAAGAACCGCGTGGACATTACGCGGGTAAAAATGAGATAAAAGCAGCTGTAAGCAGAATCAGAGCATTTAAAATTACTGTTTGTGCAATTTTGATTTTTGGTTTTTTAATATTGAATCTGTACGGAAAATCAGAAACAAGCAACGTCTATTCGGAGCTTGGCAATGTTAACACACTGCTTACACGGCTTGACGGTGAAAATACAACAATGAAAGCGGAATTGGACTCGCGGATGGTGCTTACTAATGTTGAGGAATACGCTGAGAATGTGCTGTGTCTTAGGAAACTTACACCGGCACAGATAGAATGGATTGGCGTTAAGGATTCTGCCGAAATTGAAATACCGGAAGATGAACCGGGATTTTTTTCGACTGTTAAGAATGCTCTTGATACATTTTTGGAATATATCTTTTCTTAGGGCAATATATCTTTATTAACACGGCTTGTCAGTCTTAAGGACTGCCGACAAATAAGTTAACTGTATTTGCCGCAGGATTTTTATTGTTATGCCGGAAAAAACCGGTGTTTTAACGGATAAGGAAAAGCTTTTTTGACACGGTGCACCACGGCAAAGTTTTCTTGAAGGCTGTTCGGAGTCTGAGAGCCTGTTCAATATCTTTTGGCAAGTGTCATTATTAAGCAAAATTTCCGTTTTTCATCGTTAAAATTCCTTGTAAGGCGCAAGCATTACTGCGGATTTTTGCCTAGAAAAGCCAAAAATCTACCAAAAAGCACAATCACAAAAAGATATTGAACAGGCTCTGAAACTGTAAACCGGAAACCAGCCAAAATGAATGCCTGCAAAAAGATTTCAGACAGGCTCTTACGGTAAATCATACGGGAGGTATGCATATTATGAAGGCAACGGCACGAATGAAACAGGGACTGAATATAGTTATTGCGGTATTTATTGTCTGGGTAATCGCACTTGGCATTAAACTGGCAATTGTCGGGATAGTGGATAATGAAACATATCAGGAGAAGGCTAACGATTATCATTTCGGTTCAATTACTCTGAATGCGAACAGAGGAACCATATATGACGCGGCGGATAGGGTTGTGGCACAGAGTGCAACAGTGTACAAGGTATACATAGATCCTACGCTGTTTAAAAAAGAACTGGAAAATTTCAGACAAAGAGAAGAGGCCATATATGAAGCCGCCCTTGAAGCGGCGAAAAAGAATAAGGATAAAGAAAACCCGTCTCCAACTCCGCGAAAGCGTACAGAAGAGGAATATAAAACCGAAGTTATTGATTTTCTGACAGGGAAGCTGGAGTTGGAAGAAGGAAAAGTTCTTGAGGCGACACAGCAAAACACACAGTATGTTATACTGAAAATGCAGGTTGATAAAGCAATAGCGGATGAAATTACCGAGTATATGAATCTCAATAAAATCGGATCAATTAAGATTGAAACGGATACAAAGCGTTTTTATCCGAAATCAGAGCTTGCCGCGTCAGTTATAGGCTTTACGAATATTGACGGTATAGGACAGGAAGGTCTTGAAAAATACTATGACGATTATCTGACCGGTACGAACGGTCGTGTAATTTCCGCAAAAGATGCGCACGGAGATGAAATGCCGTACCGTTATCAGCGTACTTATGAAGCACAGCAAGGAAATAATCTGTACCTTACGCTTGATACAACATTGCAGCATTATCTTGAAAAAGCTTTAACGGAAATGATTGTGGCTTACAATGTCACAGAGCGTGCATGCGGAATTATCATGAATGCAAAGACCGGAGCAGTATTGGCTATGGCATCGTGCCCCGGCTATGATTTAAACAACCCCAGAACGCTTGCAGACCCTAATATAGAAGAGAAAATTAACAGCTTTCCCGGTAATACCATAGAGGAAAAACGTCAGAACGCAATGTTCGCGCAATGGAAAAACAAGGCGATTAACGAGATTTACATACCCGGTTCGGGATTTAAGGTAG